>CBDUSC010000322.1:0-2746 GCA_965369735.1 uncultured bacterium | reverse complement strand
GTCGGGATGAAGCCTGTATAACTCGGCGCCAATGACAAAGTTGAGCAAGCCGTCGCCCAGAAACTCGAGGCGCTCGTTGTTGGCGCCCCGGGCACTGCGATGTGTCAGCGCAGTGCTCAGCAGCGATTTGTCTTTGAATTGGTAACCGAGTTTTTCAGCAGCCCATTGTGCTGCATCGATCAACGCTTGATTTCTACCGTTTTGTTAAATTTCACCACAAAGGAAACATTAGCAACAAACGGCGCATTATTCTCGTATTTTGCAGTGGCGAAATAACCAGCCGATGACTTGGAAAGCTTAATGTCTTTGTAGGTGATGACCGTGATCGCCTCTACATCCATACGGCGCTCTATCGATTTTTTCAACATGATTGCAGACGGATTACTGCCATCCATTTCTTCCTTTATGCCATCCAGGACATTGACGATTTTCATATGCTCCAGATAGACCGGTATGAGCCGAAAGGCACCATATGCAACAATCGCTACAAACGCGCCAATGATCAGCATCCCCAAAAAGGTCATTCCACGCTGTTTGTGATATTCGGTGTACATGAAAATCTCCTGTCTACTCTATCTTGTCTCCGATGCGATTCCATATCGGACCGGACTCACCAATATTCCAATTCATCCAAATGCGAACTGCCTTACCGACCAGGTTCGCCTCGGGCACCAGACCAACACCTTCGAATCGGCTGTCCTTGCTGTTATCCCGGTTGTCGCCCATCAAAAAGTAATGGCCATCCGGTATCACATACTCACCTTCACGGCTGCGGTGCCTGGGCCGGTAAAGAACACGGTGGCTGGCATCGCCAAACTGTTCAATCCCGATTTCCGCACCGGTATGGCCGTGACCTTCGTAGATCCCGCCCATCTCAACCGGCATCTTTTCTCCGTTGATGGTCAGACGGCGATCCTCATATTTCACCGTATCGCCCGGCAACCCCACCACCCGCTTGATGTAGTTGGTACTGGGGTCTGAGGGCAGCCGGAACACGATCACGTCGCCGCGCACCGGTTCGCCAAGCTCCACCACCTTTCTATTTACTACAGGAAGGCGCAGCCCGTATGCGTACTTGTTCACAAAAATGAAATCTCCGTCCAGCAGGGTCGGCATCATGGAATCCGAAGGAATCCTGAACGGCTCATACAGAAACGACCGTACGATCAGCACGATGGCGATAATGGGGAAAAAAGACCTGGAGTACTCAACCACCACCGGCTGGGAATCCGGATGTCCATTCGCTATCCGGCGCTTCCTGAAAATCAGTACATCCACAAGCGAAATGACTCCCGTCACGGCAGCGATAACGACCAGAATCAGAGCAAAATCCACATTCATTCCATGAAGTCCTTTTGAACAGCCCGGAGTATTGGCTATTTCTTTTCCACCTGCAATACCGCCAAAAATGCCTCTTGCGGAATCTGTACGGAACCAACCTGTTTCATTCGGCGCGTGCCGGCCTATTGTTTCTCCAGGAGTTTTCGTTTCCTGCTTACATCGCCTCCATAGCATTTGGCGGTTACGTTCTTTCGCAAAGCCTTGATCGCGGAACTTGCTATTACCCGGCTACCTATCGATGCCTGCACCGATACATCGAACATCTGACGTGGTATCAACTCCCGCATTTTGTCCACCACCTCACGGCCGCGCCGGTAGGCATTTTCCTTGTGCACGATCACCGATAACGCATCCACTGTTTCTTTATTGATCAATAAATCCAGTTTAACCAGTGGTGCTGCCTGAAACCGCTGAAATTCATAATCGAACGACGCATAGCCTCGACTTACCGATTTCAGACGATCAAAAAAATCCAGCACAACCTCAGCCATGGGCAAATCGTATTCAAGCAATACCTGGTTACCCAGGTACTGCATCTTTTTCTGCACACCTCTTTTTTCGATGCACAGCTTGATGACCGCACCCACATAATCAGCCGGCAACAGGATATTTGCCTGGATTATCGGTTCGCGTATCTCGGAGACCTGACCGGGATCCGGCATCTCGGATGGGTTATCGATATGGATCTCGCGCATATCACTGGTCAAGACCTGGTAGATAACCGTGGGCGCGGTTGTAATCAGCTCCAGGTCATATTCTCGCTCCAGTCTTTCCTGGACGATCTCCATGTGCAGCATGCCCAAAAAGCCGCACCTGAATCCAAAACCCAGTGCCGCAGATGTCTCGGGTTCAAAGTGCAAGGCAGCATCATTGAGACGAAGCTTCTGCAAGGCTTCACGAAACGACGGGTAATCTTCGGATTTAACCGGGAATACGCCCGCAAACACCCGCGGTTGCACCTGCTGGAAATCCGGCAAGGCGCGTTCGGCCATCTTGCTTTCATGGGTAATTGTATCGCCAACCGGGGCGCCGTCGATTTCCTTGATGCCGGCAACCATAAATCCGACTTCACCGGGTTGCAGAGATTCGCTGTCGGTCATTTTTGGTGTAAACCTTCCAACGCGGTCAGCAATATAGCTGCGTCCTGTCGACATGATTCGAATCTTGTCACCGGTATTCAGCGTGCCATTCACGATGCGCACCAGCGATACAACGCCGACATAGTTATCGAACCAGGAATCAATAATCAGTGCCTGCAGATTTTCCTGGTCATCCCCCTTTGGTGGCGGGATACGCCGAATCAGCGTTTCCAGCAATTCCTTGACCCCTTCGCCGGTTTTCGCACTGACATGCACAGCATCCTGTGCATCGATGCCGATGATCTCCTCGATCTCTTTGATCACGC
>CBDUSC010000321.1:0-2750 GCA_965369735.1 uncultured bacterium | reverse complement strand
AGATGAACCTGGCCGGTGCGGTATCGAGTCGGGTGCGCGTCGATTTCGCTCAAAGGACCTTTTATTCTCAAGACGGCGGCAGCCACAAACGGGTCTTCCAGGAAACCGTCAATTTCAAAATTGAGCAGGTTCGAGTAATTCATTTCGCCGATTGGCACACCGCGGAATTGTTCAAGGTACTTCGGATTGTCCTCCAGCGCCGTGATTTCATCACCATACACGTAAGAATTTGTCACACCGACGCGAAATGCTTCATCGAGCAGATCACTTAATGATTTATCCTGATACTGACTCAGTTCTTCAGCACGGATATAAAGAACAAAGGTTTCGTCACGATACGGATCGGAAAAATAAGCAAATTCTTCCCGGGCCGCAGTTATTGATGCGCCGGTCAACAAATCGACTGAGCCATCGCGCAGCATGCCAAGCAATGTCGCCCAGTCGCGTTCGACAAAGGAAACCTTGCAATCACTATTTTCAGCAATGGCGGAGACGAGTTCGATATCGAGACCGCGGATTTCACCGCCGATATCCAGGTACTGATAGGGTTCCCACGGATCCCAACCCATGGTAATGCTGCAATCGGAATCGCTGGCTGCGGGGTGTTGTGTGTCGACGGCAGCGTTCTGAGCAGACCGGGCATCGCCCGCTGGGTCACCCTGTCCGCAACCCGCTGAAATAAAAGAGAATATCAGTAGAATCGAGAATTCAGTAGCACGCAACATGTTATCTCCCAGCTGCTTGCTGTCTCCACCCCGTATTATAGATCAGATGACCGCGCTCGACCGGATCATCGGGCCTCACACCCGTACTTTGCTACGGCATTTTTCGTATTATCCGGCGACTTACTCGCCAAGCGCCGTGTAGAAAACGATGCGATAGCGATCCTGGTTTGCCGCATTGATTCTGTCGGCGAGTACCTGGTGCAGGTCCTCGTTCCAGTGCGACCAGTCATCGACAAATGTCGCGGCCCTGTCTCGGTCACCGCTGAGCTGAATATCAAGAACCTCTCTCAGCATCTGCGTCACGATGGCGTGGTAGCTGTTGTAGTCAATTCGCAGCTCCGACGTGGATGTGTCGAATTCAATCAGGCCATAGGCAAGATAAAAATTCATCTGCATCAGTTGCATGGTTTGATATGGCTGAGCCCGTCTCGGCTTTACCCTCTGCAGGGTTCTGCGTACACCCGCTGCATAGATCGCTTGCAATTCGGCGCGGCTGATTTTTTCGCTATCGGCCAGCTGCTTTGCCGAAAATAAAGAAACAAGATCGGATTTCATTTCTTCAAACAAATCCGAGTACTCGGCAAGCGCCTGGTTCAGATCCCGGCCATCCGCGGTACGATCCACGCCAAGATAATGACCGACCTCGTGCCACATGGTGCGCTGAAATCCGCCTTGCATGCTCAGATCGTCGTCAAATTCAGACGAGACCACGGCATTGAACATCGCTTTTTTGATTTCGAATATGTCGGGGTTGCGCATGATGTTGTTGCGCAAAAGAATGGTTCTCCCATATCGCCTGGTATGCATGGGGTCATTGGGCAGAATAGTTGCGGTGTTGGTGCTGCGCGCCTGCCCGAAATCCGCAATAACGTTGTAAACCCCAACGGGGATGCGCCTTCGCACTACTTTGTGACTGGTGTACGGCAGGGCATTTTCCAGCGACTGCAAATCAGAAAGCGCAGCTTCCAGATCCGTACTGAGTTGCTCATCACGGGCCAGCAGGCTTAGAGAAAATGCGGTTTTGATGCCATAGAGATTGTCGTCATAGGTTTCATAGCTGCCAATCTGTACGTTGAGATTGCCGAAGTCACCGGTCACCCAGGCAGCATCGCCCGCTTCATAGTCGTCGCTGATCAGATCGCGTGCCCTGAGTCGCAAATAACCCGCAAGCTCCGGGTCATCGGAATCCAGCAGACCGGCGGCTTCCCACAACAGCCCGTATACCACCATCAGTTCATCCGCATACGCCAACGAATACGGCAAACCATATAGTCGATCGCTGGTCATATCTGCCTGCAGTCGTCGGAGTCGGTCCGCAAGACCCGGGTGCAGAGTGGCCAGTGCAGGGTAGCGTTCAAGGACCGCGATATCCTGTGCGAGGTTCTCCGCACTGGCGCGGCGAACAATGGATCGCGAGTGCAGCAGTTGTTTGGCCGAATCAGGGTTGCCGTTCAGGTATTCGCCAAACTGCTTCGCATCCAGATCAGCGGGGTAGAAATTTTTTCCGGGTCGCTCGGCAGCAACCGGCAAAAAGGCGATTCTCTGATTATCGAGGGTGGTTGCTATGGGTCCCTTGAATATACGGTACAGGCGCTTCAGATCCGATGTGATCTGCGGCTCGCCAAGATCGGCGTGCAGGGTTTCCAGCGCCTGCAATGCGGTTTCTGCCTCCGGGTGCTTCGATCTCAGGTATAGCGTGTGGAGTATTTGCCCGGCCTGCAGCAAGCGGCCCACGGCCTGGGTTTCAGCTGCGCTCAGATGTGATAACTCAGGCGCCAGCCGGACAGTGATCGTCCGGTGCAGTATGGGTTCTACCGCGGTGCGGCCCCAATAGCCATCCGGTAAGGGCACATCCGGTTCATCCTTGCCGCAGGAACCAAGACATGTTGCGGCGAGCAATATTATTAGCAGACGCAGGTACACGGCCCAAGTATACCGAAGCTGGCACTCCGTTTGATCCAGATCAATGCCGGAGAAATCCGGGAGCAGTATGTTTTGTTTGGAGGATCAGGGGTTCATATGGCA
>CBDUSC010000320.1:0-2763 GCA_965369735.1 uncultured bacterium | reverse complement strand
CGCGCCTGGTTTGACGCGGTTCGCTTGGCCGATGAGCCTGTTTTTTTGGAGGTCGCCTTTGCCATGGTTGTTATTTTCGCCTCTAAGTCATTGAAAATAGTAGGCTCTGCCGGCCAGAGACTCATAATACCGTTCAATCACATACGCGTCGAGTGAATGAACGGTCATTCAGTTTTCTGGACAGAACCGCCCCGCTCATGCGACCCTAGCGAGATGCCCAGATCGTTGAAAAAATCCAACGCACACTTCAAAAAGGCCGTGGAAAAGCTGCCCCTGGGTGTGTCATCCAACTTTCGATACTGGGGCGACGAAAAGACGATCTATATCCGCAAAGGTCGTGGCGCCCGACTGTGGGATTTCGATGATAACGAGTACATTGACTATCGGCTGGCCTATGGCCCGGTCATTCTCGGTTACGCCGACCCACGAGTGGATGCCGCTGCGCGCGATGGCATGGAACAAGGCGGCGTGTTTGCCCTCTCTACCGAACGTGAACTGACTGTTGCTGATCGGATATCGAAAATGGTACCGGCAGCAGAGCGTATCCGGTTTTCAAACTCAGGTACGGAAGCCGTCATGGCTGCACTGCGAGTGGCGCGGGCGTATACCGGGAAAGATTCATATGTCGTTGTTGAGGGCGCTTATCACGGCGTTTTCGATGCTGTGCTCTGGTATGTGGATGTCGAGGACTGGAATCCCGAACAGGGCAATCCGGAGATTATGGCCTACAGCGAAGGTGTGCCCGAAATATTGCGACAACTTTTCTATACTGTTCCCCTCAATGATGCCAATGCATTGGAAGACGTATTCAAAAAACATCGCGACGATATCGGTGCATTCCTGATCGAACCGATTATGGGTAACTGCTGCTCCATAACCGCCGATGTGCAGTACATGAAGGATGTACGGGCGCTATGCGATAAATACGAAATCGTTTTGATCATTGACGAAGTCAAAACAGGCTTTCGTGTGGCAAAAGGTGGTGTACAAGAGTTGATGAGTATAAAAGCCGATATTTGCACTTTTGCCAAAGCGATGGCGAATGGCTACCCGATTTCAGTTGTTGCCGGAAGGGCGGACATCATGAATACGATCGGTGAACGTGTGGTGCACGGCGGCACATTTACCGCCCATTCGGTATCTATTGCGGCAGCAGAAGAAACCCTGCGCATACTTGATGAAACAAAAGCGCTGGCGGATATTGAAAGCTATGGCCGTAAGATGCAGCTCGGTATCAGCGAGATTCTCAATCGGCACGACATTCCTCATACCTTTATTGGACACCCTGCAATGGGCGGTCTGGTTTTTGACGAAAAGGCGCCGAAAAATTACCGGGACTGGGTTAACTCCGATTACACCTTTTACGATGCCCTTGCTCCGAATTTGCACGAACAGGGTGTGCTGTGCGAACCAGACTCGCGCGAGCCCTTGTTCATATGTGAAGCGCATAACGATGATTGCCTTGCACCGACGCTGGACAAATTCGAGACGGCCTTGCAAAACACCTTGAAAAAGGTAGCGGCCGGTCCTTCCAAAACCTGCGAAAGCAACTAAAAACAGACGGAAAATCAAATACTTGGACAAGTACGACGCAATTGTTATTGGCGCCGGGCACAACGGCCTGACCAACGCAGCATTTCTTGCAAAAGCCGGCGTAAAGGTGTTGGTACTCGAGCGCAATTCCTACATAGGTGGCGCATCGGTCAGCCGCGAACTGTACCCGGAATTCACTTACTCGAACTGCTCATATGTCTGCAGCCTGTATCGTCCGGAGTTGTTCCGCCATCTGGATCTTGGTCGTCATGGCCTGCAACTGATCCCATACAACGGCGGCGTGACCTTTATGCAAAATGGGGACATGTTTGGCAATTATGTAGATGACGAGCAGTCACGTCGTGAAATCCAGCGGCATTCCAAAAACGATGCGGACGCCATGGATCGTTTTCATGTCGACACCCTGCGCCAGTGCCGGTTGATCCGGCCATTCCTGCTGCGCACACCGCCGGATCCGGCATCGTTCAAACCGCGCGATCTTATGGAACTCCTGTTTCTTGCAAAGGAATTCTACAAGCTGGGCGAGGAACAGATGTATGACACTATCCGTTTCTGGACCATGAGCATCGCTGATTTTCTCGATGAGTATTTTGAATGCGATGTCATCAAGGCGCATATGGCTGGTTCGGGAATCATAGGCACCGCGCTTGGCGTGCATTCACCGGGTACCGCTTATGTTTTGTTACACCATTACATGGGTGACCTGGATGGCAACATCGGTGCGTGGGGATTTGCGCGCGGCGGTATGGGCTCGGTGGCCGATGCGTTAGCCAGCTCTTTCAAGTCCTTTGGCGGTGAAATAAAAGTCGATTCCGGTGTCGATCAAATCATCGTAAGAAACAATAAAGTTACCGGGGTTGCCCTGGCAAACGGTGACGAGATTCACGCGCCGATTGTCATATCCAATCTTGACGCAAAACGCACATTCCTGAATATCATGGATGAGGGTGATCTTCACCCGGATTTTGTGCGACGCATTCGAAATTTCAAGATTCGCGGTTCGTCAGGCAAGCTGAATATCGCGCTGGATGGTCTGCCGACCTTCAATGGTTTGCCGAAAAACAGTCCATTGATGACCTGTGATTTTCACTTTATCGACACGATGGAAAGAATGGAGCGCGCTTACGACGACTGGAAAAATGGCACCTGGTCCAAAGATCCTTATATCGACATGCTGATTCCCAGCCAGATTGATCCGACAATGGCGCC
>CBDUSC010000319.1:0-2768 GCA_965369735.1 uncultured bacterium | reverse complement strand
ACATTCTGGATCTGGCAGCCGCGCATCGTGCCGGGGTGCTGGAAATAGGGGAGTGCTCTGTCTGGGTTGGCGTTATATCAGTGCATCGCGGAGAAGCATTCGACGCTTGCCGATACGTGATCGACGAAATAAAACACCGATTGCCGATCTGGAAAAAAGAATATTACGCGGATGGTGACGCCGAATGGGTCAACTGCAGTCACTGTGAAAAGGCTGCGCAGGATCGCCACGGAAACGCGTAATCGTTTATTCAGCCAGTTTTGCCAGGTCCCCGGGCGTATCCAGATCGAAACTGGCGTGAGCGATATCGATCGTGTTGATATCCGGCATGTGTTGCAGAATTGATTTGGCGCCACTGTCACCCATCAGCGATTCCAGTTGAGAAAATGTGCTGCGTGGAAAAATTGCCGGGACACCCTGAGTATCGTCATATGCGGCGGCACAGATCTGATTCGGTGCCGCGTACCAGGCATTTGCCAGCAAATGCAAGTCGCCAGCCGTGATTTTTGCCTGATCGCATAAAGTGATCATGGCTGCATCGGCTGATTGAGGTAATGCGGCAATACCGGTACGTATGGAGCTCGCAATGCCACTTTGCCAGTCATGATTACTGACAATGTGGGTGGTTGTACCTTGAGCGATTTCCACCGTGTCCTTGCTGCAGCAACCCAGCACTGTGTAGACACGAAGCGGGCAGATCGCGAGTGCATTGTGTATTGCCCGCTCAAGCAATGTCTCGTTGCCGATATCCACCAGTTGTTTTGCCTGTTTGCCAAACCGCGCAGAGCCGCCGGCCGCCAGTACGATGGCATAAAGGGAGGAGGCTGCAGGTTCAGGCACGTCGTTTGTCGTGGTTCGGAGCTGCCAGGGGTGCACCCAGGTGACCGCAGCGACCGTTTTCCAGCACGCTGTGGATTTCAGACAATGCAGACAAGGCAATCGTCTCCGGGGTAGTACCGCCGATATCGAGACCCACGGGTCCGAACAGTCTTTTCTCAAGGGAAGCCGCCGCGGCGCCATCCAGTGCATCGAGCAGCAGGTTTTTGCGATGAGCGGGGCCCAGGACGCCGATATAGTGAGCACGGCTATCCACAAGTTGCCGCAGATACCGCAGATCGGTATCGAAGTGGTGGCTCATCACCAGCACAGCATCGAATTCATCCGGGTTGATTGTGCCGGGGAGCGTTCCGTTCCCGGTTGCGGCCACGTACAGACCGGTACCCGTTGACCAGTCGTCGAGGTATGCGGGGCGATGATCACATATCGTGACATGCCAACCCAGCGATAACGCCATGTATGCCAGGGGCTGTGCATCGGGTCCACCACCAAGCAACAGCATCCTTCGTGGTCGTGCAACGCGTTCGCAATAGACGCTGTATCGTCCGCAATCGATGAGCGCGAAGTCCTGGTTGGCAAGATTTTTGCGAAGATAGCCGGATACTGCTTCATTCAGCGAATCGTCCAGCTCGCTGCAATAAATCGCCTGATTTTCATCAAGGCACATTGTCTTGCCCGCCATGTTCTTTTCATCACATGAAATTATGCTGGCCACATAGGCATCGCGGCCCGCATCTCGCTGAGACGAAAGAAAATTCGCAGGTTGATAATTGTTGTCGGGTGACAGTCGCTGCAAAAGAATGTGCACAGCGCCATTGCAACCAAGACCCAAACCCCAGACGGCTTCAGAGCCGGCCCGCAAATCATAGTTCACGATACACGCACCGGCCGACTTGATTACCGCGTGCGCATGCACGACCAGGTCGCCCTCGAAACATCCTCCACCGAGTAATCCGAAATACCGGCCCTCGGCGTCGATCAGCATGCGTGCTCCGGCTTTTCGATAGGTGGATCCCAGGGTCTCGATAATGGTTGCCAGGGCCAGGGATTCACCACGCCCGCTGTACCGGCTCAACGCGGCAAACATATTGTTTTCGAGATTGGGGTTTTCGAGATCAGGGCTTTCGAGTTTGTTCATAGCTTATTCGATGGGTACGTCCACCGGGAGTTCAGCCGGATTCAGCTGGCATCAGCCAGCGCGGCGACCCAGGAATTTCAGGAACAACCATAACAAAGCCGCGCTGATTCCCAGTGAAAGCCACCACGGGAATCCGAACCCGCTTGGCAGTGTTCCCAGCAAAACGGCTACCGCGCCTACAAGCATCGCGTATGGCAGTTGTGTGCGGACATGATCCACATGATCGCAGCCCGATGCCATGGATGACAGGATGGTGGTATCCGAAATCGGCGAGCAATGATCACCCCATACCGCACCTGCCAGTACGCAACTGGTTGTCGAGAACAACACGTAATACTGGGCAGGATCGGTTTGCCCCGCGTTTTGCATGATGGTCCAGGTCAGGGGGATCACCAGCGGCATCAAAATGCCCATGGTTCCCCAGCTCGAACCCGTTGCAAATGCAGTCAGTGCAGCCAAAACAAACACGATGGTTGGTATCAGGCCCACGGGCAAAGACTGGCCCAGTATCGATGTCAAAAATTCAGCGGTTTGCAGTGTCTCGCTGACACCGGCTAGCGACCAGGCGAGCACCAGCACGATCATTGCAAACATCATTGACCGTACGCCCGCGTACCAGGACTCGACGATCTGGTCGAATTTGAGAATACCCTGGATCCAGGAGAGCGTTGCTGCCACGACTACGCTGGACATCGATGCCCACATCAATGCTTTGTAGGAATCAGCATTACCAACAATGTCGCGTATGGTCGTGTGAGTTTCGTCTCTACCGGTAACAAATAGTCCCACTATG
>CBDUSC010000318.1:0-2775 GCA_965369735.1 uncultured bacterium | reverse complement strand
TTGCTGCCGGGCGCGTTCTATTTTCTCAAAGAGACAAAAAAACCACCGATAGAAACGATTCGCGAGTATGGGGTCCCGATGGCGGTGGCAACGGATCTCAACCCGGGCACATCGCCGGTGGCCAGTCTTTTGACCTGCATGCACATGGCAGCACTGATATTTGGCCTGACTGCGGACGAGGTACTGATGGGTGTTACCTGCCACGCTGCCCGGGCGCTGGGTCTGCAGAACAAAATCGGCTCACTGGAAACCGGCATGCGCGCTGATTTTTGTGCCTGGGATATTCCCGGCCCGGAATTCCTGGTGTACCAGCTTGGCGGCCTGCGACCGACCGCAAGATTCATTAGCGGGCAGAGGTTATGAACCTAATACAGTGTCTGTGAATAGATTGTTACAGATCGCTTAAGTTCGCTACGCCATCCCTGGCTCCGCTCACATCGGCGGTTCCTCGCTACGCTGTCCTGCTTCGCTCGTCACCGACGACGCTACTGCAACAATGTACTCGCAGACGCTGCTTATCTGTAAGATACCTGAATATATGAGTCAAAAACTGACACTCACAGGAAGTGATCTGGATTTGCACACGGTGGTATCAGCCAGCGATGACCAAACACAGGCCACGTTGTCGGCTGACGCACGATCGAGCATGCAAAACAGCGTAAATTCGGTGCGTGCAGCGGTTGCCGATGATCGCGTGTGCTACGGGATCAACACGGGTTTTGGTGCATTTGCCAATCGCATCATATCCAGTGACCAGGTGCATCAACTGCAATACAACCTGGTGCGCAGCCACGTCTGCGGCATTGGTGATCCGTTACCCGACAAGCTTGTAAAGCGCATATTGCTGCTCAAGGCAAATAGCCTGGCGCTGGGTCACTCGGGCATTCGGCCCGAGGTGGTCGATGTGTTGATCGAGATGTTCAACAAGCAGGTTTACCCGGTGATCCCGGAGCGCGGGTCGGTTGGTGCCTCGGGTGATCTTGCGCCGCTGGCGCATCTTGCGCTGGCCGTGATTGGCGAAGGCGAAGCTACGCACAAGGGCAAAACCCTGGAAGGTCCTGCAGTACTGAAAGCCCTTGGCATGAAGCCTGTTGCACTGGAAGCCAAAGAAGGTCTTGCCCTGCTGAACGGCACCCAGGTCAGTGCAGCACTTGCCATAGAAGGCTTGCTGCAGGCCGACACCTTGTTACAAAGCTCCATAGTCATTGGCGCGCTCAGCGTGGAGGGCCTGGCTGGCAGCCACACACCGTTCGATGATCGTATTCACCGGGCGCGAAATATGCCGGGGCAAATCGATGTGGCGACCGCATTTCGGTCACTGCTGGGCGACAGTGAAATCAATCAAAGCCACGCGGATTGCGATCGCGTGCAGGATCCCTATTCTTTGCGGTGTATGCCGCAGGTATTTGGCGCGACATTGAATACGCTGCACCATGCTTCCGACATTTTGAGCGCCGAGCTAAACGGCGTGTCAGACAATCCGTTGATATTCGGTGACGATGTGCTCTCCGGCGGCAATTTCCACGCGGAGCCCCTGGCAATGATCAGCGATTTCCTGGCCATTGCGGTTGCCGAACTCGGGAATATTTCGGAACGGCGCATCGATCTCATGGAGCGCAGAATCAACCCGTCGCTGAACATGTTTTTGACCGCCGAGCCGGGTCTGGAATCAGGTTTTATGATTGCGCATGTATCGGCCGCAGCGCTTGCGTCCGAGAACAAAACGCTGGCTCACCCCGCGAGTATAGACAGCATCCCTACCAGCGCGGGTCAGGAAGATCACGTCAGCATGGCTCCCTGGGCGGGGCTCAAATTACTGCGCATCGCCGCCAACACCGCGATAATTCTTGCCATAGAAGCACTGGCGGCAGCGCACGCGATTGACAAGCAACGGCCATTGAAAACCACCCCGGCCCTGGAGTCTGCACACCGCGTCATACGCAAGCAGGTTGCCTACGACCCCGACGATCACCGCCTGGATCGGGATATCGCGTCCATGGCCGCGATGATTGAATCGGGTGGCATGTCAGATCAGCTGGCGATATCCAGATTCATGAGTTTTTCCGACTGAAGCAGGCGCTTTGCTGACGCCTTTGAGCAGTACCTGGCTACGGTTTTGCAGGGATAGTGCGGTTCCCAAGTGGGTCTGCACATCAAGTAGTTCTCGCAAATCAATGAAAAACCAACACTTTTGCTTTATGTAAAATGGCGGTTCGGCGTGAAGTCGACGCCGCTATGTCGTACACTGAGTGCATAAGGCACACAGTGCCGCCCTGACAGGCCGGGTAATAAGAGCCTTGGGGATCCGCGCGATGTCGATGTTTATTGATTCGCATAGTCGTTTGGGACATACGCATGAGCAGCACCTGGCGGTCAAATGTCCGCATTGCCAGGTGATGTCGCATATCACGCCCGTATCCACTCCTGCCTATGCACAATTGCTCCGATACAAGCCAAAGTACGTCGGTATTGTCTACCGTTGTGATTCCTGTAACTCACCCGTGTTTTTGAAATTCCCGGTCAAAGCATATGGCAGCGACCGTGTCGAGTTATCCACCAGTTACACGGAGATCGAAAAGGCCAAAGAAAAATTCAGCTACATGTATCTCCCGGAAAAAACGGAAGCGCTGTTCAAGGAAGCGCTGACCTGTTACTCGAACAGCTGCCCGTATGCCTTTGCATAGATGTGCCGGAGAACCGCTCATATGATATTTCACGACCGTGGTGATGCCGGCAAGTTGAAAATTTTCGATTTTTTCAACGAAGCCAGGGATA
>CBDUSC010000317.1:0-2776 GCA_965369735.1 uncultured bacterium | reverse complement strand
TGCGGCCCAGTGACCGAACCGCTGCTTTGGTTGCCGAGTAAATACTGGTATTCGGCAAGCCGGACTGAGCGACAACCGAGGCGTTGAGAATGATCGATGCGCCATCCGGGAGCAGCGGCAGGGCTTTTTGAACCGTAAAAAAGAGGCCGCGCACATTGATGTTGAACAGACCATCAAAGTGATCTTCCGTCACCGCCTCGACGGGAACAAACGGTGCGATTCCGGCGTTTGCAAACAGCACGTCTACCTGGCCGAACTGCTTTTGTACTTGGGCAAACAATCGATCCAGGTCATCGAGATTCGCAACATCGCCACGAATACCTGTAGCCCGGTCACCGAGATCGGCGACTGCGGCATCCAGTGCTTCCTGGTTACGAGCGGTGATAACGACCCGGGCACCGTCTGCAATGAACCTGCGCGCGGTTGCCAACCCGATTCCGCTGCTGCCACCGGTGACGACGGCGATTTTGTTGTTCAACTTACTCATTTGTCTTTTCTCCTATACATTGACCAAACGATCTATGTTTGGGCAAAAAAATATCAGGCCGTATCGAGCATCGCCAATGCTGCATTTACAATACTACGCGGCACCGCCGGGGCGACCTGTACGCGTCCGATCAGGGCCAGACCCTGATGGATTCCCATAAACAGCCGGGCGAGGTCACGGATGTCTGTGTTTGAATCCAGCTCGCCCGCTTCCTGAGCACGTTTGAACGCTTTGTAATAGGCGTCTTCGACCGCCTTGATGTGACGGCGAAGAACATCGGCCATCTCAGCATCATCGCTGCGGAAATGAGCCATGTTCACACCCAAAAGACAACCCTTGCTATCCGGCTTCGAGTGCTGCCTTTGAATAGTTCGCATCAATCGACGGACATTTGCCAGCGGCGATCCTTCCTTTTTCAGTTGTTTGAAAAGTTCGCGTACCACATTGTCCGAGTAGAGCTGCAGGGACTTGATAAAAAGTTGCCGCTTGTTTCCAAAAGTGTCGTACAGGCTCTTTCTGCCAATGCCCATCTGCTCCTGCAGTTCGGTCATCCCCGTCGCTGTGAATCCATTTGCCCAAAAAAGCTCCATGGCTTTTCCCAGGGCTTCATCCGGGTTGAATTGCTTGTCGGGTCCTCTGCTCATGATGAGAGCATTGCATACATAGACCGATCGGTCAAGATATGTCGTATCGCAATGCGTGTATGGGGTTGCTCTGCGCCACTCTCCAGGCGTGGCCGACCACAGTGACCCATGCGATCAGCAGTGCGCTGACGGCGGCAAAAATGAAATACGAAGGGCTCAGATCGATTCGGTAGGCAAACCCGTCCAGCCATTGCTTGAGGAAATACCAGGCGGCGGGCCAGGCGATCAGGATGGAGATAAACACCGGTTTTGAAAACTGCCATACCAGCAATCGAACCACGTCACCGATGCTGGCCCCCATGCTTTTGCGGATGCCCACTTCCCTGGTTCTGAGTTCGGCGGTAAACGCCGACAGGCCAAACAGACCGAGCACCGATACCATAATCGCCATTAGTGAAAAAACGCCCATCATCATGCCCAGGTTTTTTTCACCGATGTACAGCGTGTCGATGTTTTCCTGCAGGAACTGGCGCACGACAGGCTGGTTTGGCTCAAGCCGTGCCCAGGTCTGGTCTATATGATCCAGCAGGCTCTGCAGGTCATTGCCACGATGTCGTATCGATACCGAACCACCATTTTCATTCAGGCTGAACATTTCCGGGCGCAATTCGTCACGCAGGGTGCCAAAGTTCATATTGGGTATGACACCGACAATGGTGTACCGGGTTTTGAAGTTGATGCCCGCGATAAATGTTCTGCCGATGGCTTCGTCGGCGCTGGCGAAACCCAGGTAACGCACCGCACGTTCGTTGATGAGCGTCGCACCATCGGGTCGCTGCCCGGTCTCACCGATGCCGCTGCTGGAGTCGGTGCCGAAGTCGGGGGAGAACAAACGCCCGGCAATGGCTTGTACCTTGTAGGTCTCGAAGAAATTGAAGCCAACCGGTACAAAACCCACCATTTGGGCCTCACCCTGTGCATTTTCTTCACCCTGGACGGTCACGCTGGTGGCCATCAGCAAGCCATCGCTGGGCACCAGGGATGAATGACCGACATCGATGACATCCGGGTGCCGGCGCATCTGATCCATAAACGGATACAGGACCGGGCTACCCGGCTGGTTCATGCCGCGTACCACCAGAACGTTTTGCGCATCAAAACCGTGATCCATGGTGCTCGCAAATCGAGTCTGGCTCATGACCACCGCCGTCGCGGTAATCAGCGCGATGGATATGGAGAACTGCAAGACCACCAGCAGGCTGCGCAAACGGGTGGATCCCTGTGTCGATGAAGGTGTGGATTTCAGAACCCTGGCCGGGCGGAATGATGACAGGTGAAATGCCGGGTACATGCCGGCACCTATGCCCACAACCATAGCCAAACCCGCCAGCATGGCCAGGAATACAGGTTCGGACAGATATCCAATGGCAATATTTTTGGCAATGAACTCGTTGTAAAACGGCAACGCGACTTCAACCATCATGGCTGCAAACAGCAGCGCAATCAGCGATAACAAGAATGCTTCGCCCAGGAACTGGGCAATCAACTGGGAGCGCCTGGCACCCAGGGTTTTACGCAATGCCACTTCGCGTGCCCGCAGGCTCGAGCGCGCCGTGGCCAGGTTCATAAAATTGATCGAAGCAATCGCCAGGATCAATACCGCAACAATACCCAGCGCCGACAGTGTCCTGGTATCCACCTGTGG
>CBDUSC010000316.1:0-2785 GCA_965369735.1 uncultured bacterium | reverse complement strand
GCCGGTGCCGCCGCACCGGTTTTTGAGCGAGTCCGTGATTCTCGTCGGTGCTGATACAGGAGCCGCATGATGAGTGGCCAGGTGAACATGCTGATCAGAAACTTTACGGGCTGGATCGACGCCCGGTTCCCGATGACCAAGCTCTGGAAAGAGCATATGGCCGAGTATTATGCGGCCAAAAATTTCAATTTCTGGTACTACTTCGGATCGCTGGCGCTGCTGGTGCTCGTGATCCAGATCGTCTCCGGTATCTACCTGACGATGAGTTACAAGCCATCGGCGGCCGAAGCTTTTGCTTCAGTCGAGTACATCATGCGCGACGTCAACTGGGGCTGGTTGATTCGTTATATGCATTCAACAGGGGCCTCGGCATTCTTTATCGTTGTCTATTTGCACATGTTCCGAGCCCTGATGTATGGCTCATACCAGAAACCCCGGGAACTGCTCTGGATTTTTGGCATGCTGATCTATTTTTGCCTGATGGCAGAGGCCTTTCTCGGTTACCTGCTGCCATGGGGTCAGATGTCATACTGGGGTGCGCAGGTGATCATCTCGCTGTTTGGCGCGATTCCCATGATTGGAGATACGCTGGTCGAGTGGATTCGCGGTGATTTCAATATTTCCGATATCACTCTGAATCGCTTTTTTGCCTTACACGTAATTGCGTTACCGCTGGTACTTGTTGCGTTGGTCGTGGCGCACATTATTGCCTTGCATGAAGTTGGATCCCTGAACCCGGATGGTATCGAGATCAAGGAGCACAAAGGCGACGACGGTATTCCTCTTGATGGGATCCCGTTCCACCCTTACTACACCGTCAAGGATATTGTCGGTGTCGCGGTGTTTCTTGCGCTGTTTTCAGCGGTTATTTTCTTTGCGCCCGAAATGGGTGGTTATTTCCTTGAGCATGCAAACTTTGAAGCTGCTAATCCGCTGAAGACCCCGGAGCATATTGCACCAGTCTGGTATTTCACCCCGTTTTACGCAATTTTGCGCGCAGTACCGAACAAGCTTGGTGGTGTGATGCTTATGGGTGGGTCGGTGATGCTGTTGTTCTTTGTACCGTGGCTGGACAAATGCAAGGTCAAATCAGTCCGTTACCGCGGCTGGATGTCCAAAGTCGCGCTGACGGTATTTGCAATCAGTTTTGTAGTCCTGGGCTATCTGGGAACGCAGCCGGCGACGCCAGCCTTCGTTTTGGCAGCGAGGTTTTTCTCGGTACTTTACTTCGCGTTTTTCCTGGCGATGCCGATCTATACCTCGCTGGACAAGACAAAGCCTGTGCCGGACAGGGTGACTTATCATGGCTAAGCGCATCCTGATTGCGACTCTGGCGTTGTTTCCAGTTGCCGTGTTTGCTGCAGGAGCAGGCGTGCCGCTGGAGAAGGCAAATATCAATCTCAGCGACACAGAATCCCTGCAACGTGGAGCACGAAGTTTCGTAAATTACTGTTTGGGTTGTCACACCGCGCAATATGTTCGCTACAATCGCGTGGCGCTGGACCTCGGCATTAGTGAACAGCAGTTGGTTGACAACCTGATGTTCACCGGCGGAAAGCCGCACGACATGATGCTTAACTCAATGGCGGCAGATGATTCCCGCCGCTGGTTTGGTCAACCACCGCCGGATTTGTCGCTGCTCGCGCGTGCGCGGGGTGCGGATTACGTGTACACGTTCCTGAAGACATTTTATCTGGATGACACCAAGGTGACCGGAGTCAATAACCTTGTCCTGCCGGGTGCCAGCATGCCGCACGTACTTTGGGAGCTGCAGGGACTGCAGAAACCGGTTTATTCCGGTCACGTTGGCGAAGATGGCAATGTCAGCAAACACCTGGATGGTTTCGAGCAGGTGACCGAGGGCATGCTCAGCCCTGAGGAATATGATGGCTTTGTACGGGATTTGACCAATTTTCTGACATATATTTCTGAGCCGGTGCAGTTGAAGCGCAAATCGCTTGGTACAAAAGTGCTGATGTTCCTGTTTGTCTTTTTCCTTTTGTCCTACATGCTTAAAAAAGAGTACTGGAAAGACGTCGATTGATGAGTCGTTTTTTGGTGCTGTCAAAGAATCCCGTTTGATTCAGGAGTAGTTTTATGGCCCTGGTTGCCAACCGAAGATCATTTATGACGCTGTTTTCCAACCCGACCTGCGCATACAGCCATCGCACGCGTATCGTGCTGGCCGAAAAAAGTATCAATATCGATATTGTCAATGTGGAAGGGCACACACTGCCTGAAGATCTTCTTGACCTGAACCCATATCACAGCGTTCCGACGCTTGTTGATCGCGATCTTGTGTTGTATGACTCGCGAGTCATTGTTGAGTATCTTGATGAACGTTTTCCGCACCCTCCTTTGATGCCTGTGGATCCGGTGACTCGGGCGCAGTTTCGTCTGGCCTTGTTTCGCATAGAAAAAGACTGGTACAGCCTTACGGATATTATTGAAGATGGCAGCGATCGAAAAAACGTGACACGCGCTCGCAAAATTCTCAAGGAAAGCATCGTATCCAGCGCCGATGTGTTCCGGGCAAAGCAGTATTTTCTCAGCGATGATTTCTCGTTGGTCGACTGCACCATCTCACCGGTACTCTGGCGACTGGAGAAATACGGAATCGAGTTGCCATCGCAGGCGGAACCGATCGAAAAGTATATGGAGCGGGTCTTTGCCCGGCCATCGTTCAAGGAAAGCGTCACCGAGCTTGAACTCGAGATGCGGACCTGAGGGTTCTGCTCCGCCGGACTGCAAAAGTGCTCCAACAGTGACCGATACGCCGGCAATC
>CBDUSC010000315.1:0-2789 GCA_965369735.1 uncultured bacterium | reverse complement strand
AAAACGGAATCGACCCAGATCAGCAGCGGACGGCAAAAAGAGCGCATGATCAACAACTCTGATCGCTGGCAACATGAAATCGCCGCCTACCGCCTGGACAAGCTAATCGACTATCGAATGGTGCCTGTATCGGTGGAGCGAAAAATAAACGGCAAAGCGGGATCGCTCAGTTTCTGGGTCAACGATCTAATCAATTTGCTGGATAAAAATGAACAGGGCGTGCAAGCCACAGGCTACTGCAGTATCAAATTGCAACACGATCTGATGTGGGTATTCGACGCACTCATTTATAACGATGATCGAACCCAGCAAAACGTGACCTATATAGAAACCACCTGGCAACTGGTTTTGATTGATCATTCGCGCGGCTTTCGGACCCATCGAGATTTGCCGGTGCATGTAAAAGATCGTGATCTTGATATCGCACCGGAGCTGGCAGCCAAACTGAAAGCGCTGGATTCGGAGAAACTGAACGCCGAGCTCGGACCCTATCTGGATCGCAGCCAGATTCGGGCCATACTGCAACGGCGCAATCAGGTGCTGCGAAAATGGGCCCCCTGAGTGCCGGTATTGATGTTATTTCGGGCCATCGTACCCGGGTCAAAAACTGCACAGTGACGGGCATTTCAGTTATTATTCCGGCATGCCCTGGGTTGATAGCCCCGGTGCCGGTGTTAACTTAGTTAAATTATACAAAGACACAAGTTAACTAAGTTAACACCGGCACCATAACCGCATCGATACCGCCGCGGGAGAAAAAAATGAACAAAGCCTTATTTTGCTCGCTCGTTTCCTGTTTCCTGATGCTGGCCAACGCGCCTGCATCCGCATCGGAAGAACCTGGCCAGACTTATGTGACCGGCATGGTGTCGGGGGTCTGGGTCGATAGCGACCGACCCACCGATGACGATCTCGGCTGGCATCTTGGCTGGGGTAAGGCGGTCAGCGAACAGTGGAATATAGAATTGAACCTGGTGGGCGCTGAACTGGGTAAGGGATCTGACGGTTCGCCATCGCAGGACCAGCTCGGTATCGGTTTCGATGTGATACGGGTCTGGTACCGCGAGGAAAGTGTGTCTCCTTATATTCTTCTCGGTACCGGTATGCTGGAAACCGATTCAAGAAATGATGAATTTGATGGCACGGATATCATGCTTTCCACGGCATTCGGCCTGCTGACCGATCTCAGCGACAATTTATCGCTGCGCTCGGAGATACGCTGGCGCGCAGATTTCCAGCCGGATGACCAGGTTAACGATTTGCTTGTCAGTGTTGGCCTGCAATATGCCTTTGGTGACAAGCCGGAGCCGGCCGCAGTAGACAGCGACAATGACGGCGTCATCGACCCCAATGATATGTGCCCCGGCACACCCGCCGGTCGCACAGTTGACGCCCGTGGCTGCGAACTCGATTCCGATGGTGACGGTGTCGTCGATGGATTGGATGCCTGCCCCGGTACACCCGCTGGTACCGCCGTTGATGCCAGAGGTTGTCCGCTGGACAGCGATGGCGACGGCGTGCTCGATGGAGCGGATGACTGCCCGAACACACCCGCCGGTACACGTGTCGATATTCATGGTTGCGAAATCAAACAGAGCGCGCGCCTCGAGGGCGTCCAGTTCCGTCTTAATTCGGCAGAGCTGACACCGGGTTCGGAGAGCGTTCTCGATGATGTTGCAGCGTCGCTGGCAAACAATCCGGATTTGCGTGTTGAACTGGGGGGTTACACCGACAGCAGCGGTGCCGATAGTTACAATCTCAATCTGTCGCAGCAACGTGCTGACAGCGTGAGAGCGTATCTCATATCCCGGGGCGTCGATGGTGACAACCTGGTTGCCCGTGGATACGGTGAAGCCGATCCGGTTGCGGATAACAGCACCACAGACGGCCGGGCACAAAACAGGCGTGTCATGATGCGCCTTCTGAACGACTGATCAAAAACACGCTCATATAAAAGGCCCGGTTGATACCGGGCCTTTTTGCCTACCCAGGAGAAAGCCCATGAGCCAGTCGCGTCCAGTGATCAGACCGATGTTTTTTATCTTGCTTTTTGTATTGCTCTCCACGCAGTACGCAGCGGCGGACAGTTTTGCGATTACGCATACCAACGTCATCCCGATGGATCGGGAAACAGTCCTGCAAGACCATACGGTACTGGTGGAAGGCCGCAAAATCGTTGCCCTGGGCCCGACCGACGACACTGCGATACCAGATGGTGCATTCATCATCAACGGCAGGGGAAAATACCTCATACCCGGTATTGCAGAAATGCACGCGCATGTGACATCCCGTGAGGCCGTGGATCACACATTGACGCTCTTTATTGCAAACGGCGTTACCACCGCGCGCGGCATGCTTGGCGAGCCCTGGCACCTGGAGTTGCGCGATAACATCGCGGACGGATCCGTGCTTGGCCCGCGCCTGTATACGTCGGGGCCGTCATTCAATGGCAGATCCGTATCCAGCCCTGAGCAGGCTGCCAGAATGGTGCGCGATCAAAAATCTGCAGGCTATGATTTTCTGAAACTGCACCCCGGCCTGACACGCGCCGAGTACGATGCGCTGGTTGAAACTGCCGATGAACTGGGCATCGACTTTGCAGGTCATGTATCGGCGGATGTCGGCCTGGAACGAACCCTTGCTGCTGGCCAGGCGACTATCGATCATCTGGATGGCTATGTTCGCGCCATGGCAGGTTACACACCTGGTGACACCGACAACATTGGATTTTTTGGCGCCGCGCTGAGCAGCGCAGCGAACCCGGATGTGATTGATCAGCTTTCAAAAAA
>CBDUSC010000314.1:0-2815 GCA_965369735.1 uncultured bacterium | reverse complement strand
GCGTTCAATAAGACCGGTAATATCCTGGACCATTTCACCAACAATGGCGTGATTTTCGAGAAATTCGATGACGGCAACATCCTGTCCATTGTGTTTGCGCAATGCAGGTTCCCAGTACGGGTTGGGAAGGCAGCGCACATCGAAAACAAAGTCCGCGTCACTGGGGATACCGTGTTTGTACCCAAATGACTGGAACAGCAATGACAACCGGCCTTTGCCGCGTTGATCAATGCGTTTGCGTACCAGGTCCCGCAATTCGTGTACCGTGGTGCGTGTAGTATCGATGACCAGATCTGCTGCCTCGCAAATTGTACTGAGCAGCGATCTTTCCGCTTCGATTGCCTCACGCAGACCGACGCTATCATCAGAAAGCGGATGCCTGCGCCGGGTTTCGCTGTATCGATTGATCAGGACGTCATTGTCAGCTTGCAGAAATATCAGTTCGCAATTCAGATCCAAATTACGTATTTCACTGACGATACCGGGGACCGATGCAATATCTGATGAAGGATTGCGCGCATCCACCCCCACAGCGGTACGCGAAAACATGGGTTCGCCGGTACGAATTGTCTGGTCCACAAAATCGCGCAACAGACCAGCCGGGATATTGTCGGTGCAGTAGTAACCCAAATCTTCCAGCATGTGCAGCGCGATGCTTTTACCCGCGCCGGATAGCCCGCTAAGTATGATCAGTTTCATGCGGCCCCCCTGGATGAATCAGGCGCTTGCCTGTTTTTCGTCTTCCGCCCCGATCAGTAAATCATACAACGCGCGGCTGCTGGCCGCCTTACGCAGCAGGCTCCTGGTATCAGGGCTGGAGAGTATGTCGGTAACGCTTGAAAGGTCATCGAGGTAGGCATCACCGCAATCCGACGGTACCAGCATGCCAAATACCAGGTCTACGGGCAGTCCGTCATTGGCATCGAAATCCAGTGCTTCTGTCAGACGAAGAAAAACACCCCGGATGCCCGCCAGGGCTTCAAGTCGGCCATGTGGCACTGCCGCACCCTGGCCGAGACTTGTGGACCCGAGTCGTTCTCGTTGCACCAGGCAATCAATGATTTCGGTTTGCGTCAGATCCATATCATTACCCGCAAGCAGTTCGCTGATAATCTCAAGAACATGCTTTTTGCTGCGCGCGGAAACGTTGCACAGCACGCGCTCCGGCGTAACGAGGTCTTTTATTGCCATGACTTCTCAGGTTTTGGCCGTTTGAATTTTCCTGGCCTCAATCAAATCGGGTTTTGCGGGCATCATGCGCATGATGATTGGTCAGCTTTTCCTTGTGTTTTTTTATTTGCCGATCGAGTTTATCAATCAGGGCATCGATGGCCGCGTACATGTCTTCCTCAATTGCATCTGCGTAGATTTTGTTGCCGCTGACGTGGACGGTAGCTTCCGCCTTGTGATCGAGTTTTTCCACTGTCAGTACACAGTAAACATTGGTGACGTGATCAAAACGACGTTCCAGACGTATTAACTTTGTGTCGACATAGGTTTTCAGGGCTGGTGTGATATCTACATGATGACCAGTGAGGTTTAATTGCATTTTTTTCTCCTCATCGAGCTGAGTAGTTAAAGCTGGCGCATTGCCAGCTTTTTTCTTTCGCTGGATGGTGGAATCGTCATGGCTTCTCGATACTTCGCAACGGTACGACGTGCCACCTGAATCCCGTTATCGGATAGTAACTGGGCGATTTTGTTATCGCTTAGCGGTTTTTTTGAATCCTCCTGTGCAATAAGTTTTCTGATTTTGGCGCGAATGGCCGTGGATGACTGTTCAATTCCATCATTCGATTTTATGTGACTGGAAAAGAAAAAGCGGAATTCGAATACACCACGTGGCGTATGCATATATTTGTTCGTTGTAACCCGGGATATTGTCGATTCGTGCATGTCTACGGCTTCCGCGATATCGCGTAGCACCAACGGCCGCATCGCCTCATCGCCGAGATCCAGAAAATCCTTTTGCCGCTGTACGATACAACGGGCAACCTTGATAAGGGTTTCATTTCGGATTTCCAGACTCCGGATCAGCCAGCGTGCTTCCTGCAGCTGGGTTTTCAACGCAGAATGATCTGATCCGCGTCCCAGCAAACCCGCATATGTCTGGTTCACCCTGAGTCGTGGCGCGACACTCGAATTTACCTCGACAACCCAGTGTTCGTCCTGCTTTCGAATGAATACATCCGGGACTACATATTGTGGTGTGCCACTTTGGATCACACTGCCCGGTCGCGGATGGCAAGCCTTGACCAGCGCGATCGCGTTTTCCAGATCGTCCTCCGATACCCTCAAGCGTCGGCGCAAGGTTGCAAATTGATGATCTGCAACGAGTTCCAGGTGTTCCTCGGCTAATGTATTGGCCAGTTCCAGACCGGGGGTATCGTGATTGAGCTGGCGCAACTGGAGAACCAGACATTCGGATATGGATCTCGAGCCAACACCGGCGGGATCGAGCCGCTGGATTTTGCGCAGCAGTCGCTCGACGTGCTCGATATCGGTTTCGATATCGGGCTTGAGACTATCAACTATCGTTTCTAGATCATCGACCAGGTAGCCATCATCGTTGATCGCATCGATGATCGCCTGGCCGATCACCATGTCGCGCAGGCTCAGGTGTTCGAGTTCAAGCTGCCAGAGCAGGTGATCATGCAAGGTATCACCCGATAAATCAGCAAAGTCGGGCGTTTGCCGCGGTTCGTCGCCAGACCAGTTTGATGTCGATGGTGCGCCCGGCGAGTCTTGCCAGTTGCTGGACTCTACTACCCGAATATCGGTATCCGTGGGTTTGTCGGGTGTTTCCGAGGCATCG
>CBDUSC010000313.1:0-2847 GCA_965369735.1 uncultured bacterium | reverse complement strand
GTTCGAGCGTCAAAGTTCTCCCCCGTTAGCGCAACAAAGCGATGGGAAAATGTTGATTCAAGTCGAGAATAATTGAACGACCGCTTTGGGTCGTTAAAAGCCTCTCAAAAGCATATCACTAGAGCGGCAGCTATCAAGCGCAAAGCGGACAGTGGCCTCGATTCGATCTGACAGAGTCTGTTTGATCAAGTACCGATTGTCACAACTAGGCCAGTTTTTTTGCCAGAGTCGCAACACGCCGACCCAGAATTTCACACAATTCCTTTTCCTCTTGTATGAGTGCCGGTTTCGCCGCGTTGTAACTGACGTGGCTTGCGCCATACGGTGTGCCACCGCCCCTGGTATCAACCAGCGCATTCTCCGTAAAGGGTATACCGACAATAAACATCCCATGGTGCAACAAAGGAAGCATCATCGATATCAGTGTCGATTCCTGACCGCCGTGTTGTGTTGATGACGATGTAAAAGCACCGGCTGGTTTTCCGACAAGACTGCCGTTCAACCAAAGCGATCCGGTTTGGTCCAGAAAATGTTTGAGCGCTGCCGACATGTTTCCGAACCGGGTTGGGCTGCCGATGATCACACCGGCGCAATCGCTTAGATCTGATACCGATGCGTAGGCGGGCCCGTCATCGGGGATTTCCGGATCAGTCGCTTCGCAGCTTGCCGATACCGCTGGCACGGTTCGCAGACGCGCGCTGAATCCATCCACCGATTCAACGCCCCGGCATATATGCCGGGCAAGCTTTGCGGTTGCGCCACTACGCGAATAATAGACGACCAGGATCTCGCTCATTACGGCAGTATCTCGAGCACGGATTCCGGCGGGCGGCCGATGCGTGCCTGATCACCTGCAACCACGATTGGCCGTTCAATCAGGATCGGGTTTGCGACCATCGCAGCGATCAGTTGCTGGTCGCTGAGTGACGCATCACCCAGGCCATTATCCGCATAGGCCGCTTCAGACTTCCGCATCAGGTCTCGTGGGCCCATCTGGAGCATGGTGAGAATGTTTTCCAGGGTTTCCGCATCCGGTGCCTGGTCCAGGTATTCGACAACCCGTGCCGGCACACCGTGGTTTTCAATGAGCGCCAGGGTTGCGCGAGATTTTGAGCAGCGCGGATTGTGGTACAGGGTAATTTCCATGGTTTCTCCAGTGCAGATTCCACCGGGCATTGTAGTCGGCCCGTGCTTGACGGGGTAGGGTACCCTTGTTACGTTGGCTGTTCACTGGGGGTATGGATTTATCGCAATGCGTCATACGCAGATTCGATCGCGTCTCGCTGTATTGTTGTGCTCGGGCCTGTTAGCTATCGGTCTGGTCGGCTGCGCGTCATCGCCCCCGGTTCAGGAAATGTTTGATGCCCGTCAGGCCATAAAGGCCGCCGAAGAAGCCGGCGCTGCGACACATGCGCCACGTGATTTGCGTGATGCCAGGGGCTTTATCACCAACGCCGAGCAAAAACTTCAGAAAAAAGCGTACAACGGTGCCCGTAACGATGCGCGCGAAGCGCACAAGCGTGCCATAAGCGCATTGAATGCCTCACGCCTGCTATCGGGCGACGATTCCTAAAAACCCTGTCTGTTGTGACAAATAGTGTGTGCAAGCGATGTATTGTAAGCGGTCGCGTGCAGGGAGTTTTTTTTCGTGTGTCGACTGCAAGCCGTGCCCGCGAACTCGGTGTTACAGGATCAGCGGTCAACTTGCCTGATGGCCGGGTGGAAGTGATCGCATATGGCATCGAGTCCGATGTTGCTGCTTTGTGTGAGTGGCTATGGCAGGGACCGGGCGCATCCAGCGTCAGCAATGTGGAATGTCATGCGATTGAAACGGTTGATACAGACGCTGTTCCAAATCGTTTCAGCACCGGCTGAATAATCATCAGTCCCAATACCAGTTGTCCTCGAGTCGATCCATGACCAGCTTTGGATAGCGATTGCTACCCAGGCTGCCGTGATAACGGCCCAGCGCGCGAATATAGTTGTTTTTTTCCTTGTTCAGATAGTGCCGCAAAATCGTGCACCCCATGCGCAGGTTGGTTTTGATATCAAACAAGCTGTCGTCATCGTGACCGATCTCATTGAGCCAGAACGGCATGATTTGCATAAGACCCTGTGCGCCGACCCGAGAAATGGCAAACCGGTCAAAATTGCTCTCCACTTCAACGATAGCCAACACAAGTTGCGGTGACAGCCGTGTACGCATTGCTTCATGATGCACACGCCGCAGGATATCGAGCCTTTCCTCAAGATCCGGGACGCGTGTCTCCAGGCGCCCCGACATATCTTTGAGCCAGACTTCCGCTTCAAAGCGATCAGGAAAGCTGTCAGCCTCCTCAACAGCATGACGCAACAGCTTCGCAAGCTCCGGGTCGGGTTCCGATACCTGCGACCATGCAGCTGGCGCGCCCTGCAACGACCCAATCAGCAACACGATGAGCCAGGCGATGGTCCGGTGCCGCATCAGGTTGTAGCCTGGGTGATGAAATCCCGGATGTAGCCAAGGATGCCGGCTTGTTCGATATGCGCTACATCCTGGTCGCCACGCCGTTTTACTTCCAGCGTACCCGCATCGAGTCCTTTTTCGCCCATCACGATACGCAGCGGTATGCCCAGTAGATCGGCATCGGCAAATTTGACGCCTGGTCTGATATCGCGGTCGTCATAGAGGATATCGATACCCTGGGCCAGCAGTTCCTGGTACAGAGCCTCGCCCGCTTCTCGCACGCGCACAGACTTGTGGATGTTCAACGGGATCAGCACGACATGGAACGGAGCGATGGGAATGGGCCAGATGATTCCGTCCTGGTCATGATTCTGTTCGATCGCCGCAGCCGCTATGCGTGT
>CBDUSC010000312.1:0-2881 GCA_965369735.1 uncultured bacterium | reverse complement strand
TTCAAAACACACGGTGCAACTTGCAAGCCGGTGGCCCTTGAACTGATCGACCACGAAATCCAGAAAGCGGTCGTCATTGAGCGACGTGCCTGACAAATTGATGGCGAGCATGAACGGTTCACCACCGCTTTTGTCACGAATATCTTTTGCAACGGTCTCCAGTGCACGCTGCACCACCCAGCGATCAATCGTCGGCATCAGGTTGTAGCGCTCGGCCGCGGGTATGAACTGATCCGGCATCACCAGCTGGCCTTCTTCATCGCGCATGCGCAACAATAATTCGTAGTGACCGCGTGAATCAGTGTTGGGTCCTATCGGTACGATCGTCTGGTAGTAAAGTTCGAGACGATCTTCTTCACAGGCACGCGTGATACGCGACACCCATTTGATTTCCTTGTGCCGCTCCGGCGCATCATCGCCTTCCTGGTAGACGCGCACCCGGTTGCGACCGAGATCCTTGGCGGAGTAACAGGCGACATCTGCCGCACTCATTATTTCGTCTACATCTTCTGTATTGGTTGACAGCTCGACCAGGCCGATGCTGACCGACAGATTCATCGCATCGCCCTGCCATTCAAAGCGGTAATTCCGAACTGCCTGGCGAAATTCCTCTGCGATATTGAGCGCTGTTTCAATACCGCAGTCTTCCAGCAACAGACCGAATTCGTCACCGCCAAGACGTGCCAGCAAATCGCTGGTACGAATTTGCGTTTTCGCCAGGTTGGCCACTTGCTTCAGAAGCTCATCGCCTGCGGTATGACCCCAGGTGTCGTTGATGACCTTGAACTGGTCAATATCGATATAAACCAGGACACCGACGCGACTTGGATCATGCCGCAGACCTTCCAGGGTTTCAGAAACACGATTTTCGAATTCGCTGCGATTGATCAGACCGGTCAGCGAGTCATGGCTGGCCTGGTATGACAAGGCACGACGCAACACCTGTTCCTTGCTGATGTCATGGAACACCATCACTGCGCCAATGATATTACCCATGCGATCGCGTATCGGCGCTGCAGAATCCTGGATCGAGAATTCGCTTTCCGAGCGGCTGATCAACACCGAGTTGGCTGCCAGACCCACCACATGTCCATCGCGCAGGCAACGGGTTACCGGGTTATCCACAGGATCCCGTGATTCGCGATCGACAATCTTGAAAACCTCTTCCACAGGCTTGCCGCGGACCTCACGCGTGATCCAGCCGGTGAGATCCTCCGCCACCGGGTTCATATAATCGATATTGCCATCGGCATCGGTAGTGATAACCGCATCGCCAATGGAGCGCAGCGTTACCTGGGCTTTTTCCTTGGCCTCGAACACCGCCATCTCGGCGAGCTTGCGCTCCGAAACATCCGATATGGTGCCTTCATAGTTGACGATGTTGCCGTGTTCGTCTTTGACCGCACGCGCGTTTTCCATGACAAAAACTTCGTGACCATCCTTGCGGCGCATGCGGTACTCAAAGTTTCGAAGACGCCCTTCGTCCCCGATTTTGCGTAGCGCTACCTCGCGATCCAGGGGGTTGATATAGAGCTCGGCAATATCGTCAATCGCCTTGAGTTCATCTTCGCTGTCAAAACCCAGCATGCTCACCAGCGCGGGGTTTGCAGAAATAATCTTGCCATCACGGGCGATTTGATAAACGCCATCGACCACGGTGTCGAACAGGTTACGAAACCGGGATTCACTTTCGCGAATTTTTTCTTCAGCCTGCAAACGCTCGATGGCGATACCCGCAAGCTGTGTCATGCGACCCAGCAATTCAAAATCCTCAGCACGCGGGTTACCGGTATGGCGGTAGTAATTGACAAAGGTACCCAGAATATCGCCGTCGCCGGAGACAATCGGGCTTGCCCAGCAACTGCGCAGGCGAAAACGCTTTGCAATCTCACGGTAGTCATCCCAAAGCGCGTCGTGTTCAAGATCGACAATGATGACCGGGCGGCCAAGATGAACCGCTTTGCCGAATGGTCCGTTACTGCCTTCGACGCGTGCACGGTCCACAGCTTCAACAAAGTCTTCGTGCAAACTGGGCGCTGCCACCACTTTCAAGCGTTCGTTCTGATCATCGAGCAACATCACGGTACACAGCGTGCCACGCGAGACATCCTCGACCGTCTCGGCGATTACCTTCATGACTTCATTGATGGATTCATTCGAGGCAATACGTTCGAGCACACGCTTTTCGCCCATTGCCAGCGTTTCGCGGCGTTTGCGCCGCGAGATATCAGTGATACTGCCGCGGATGAGCTCGCGTCCTTTGGACGGCAGGCGCACCAGGCGGACTTCGCAAGGGATGTCGGTGCCCTCACCATCGCGGTGCATCCATTCGAATACCGGCGAGTCTCCATCCAGCGCCTGCTCTATATAGCCGCGCGCCATTTGCATCGATGGTGTGCCATCGGGCTGCACCGGCGGGCTGACTTTTTCGATACCAACCGTCAGCAGTTCGTCCTTGTCCACCTTGAACAGCCGTACCGCGTTTTCATTCATGTCGACAAACTTGCCCGTTTCATGATCGAACAGGACAATGGCTTCCGGTGCATAATCGATCATCGTCCGGTAGCGCGCCTCGCTGACCGTGATCGCTTCATGCGCGACTTTGCGCTCTGTGATATCGCGCAGGCAAACGACATACACCGTTTCCTTTTCCAGGGTCGCGCTGCTGATCGCAATTTCCGCACAAAACCTTGAGCCATCGCTGCGTTGTCCATCGACTTCCTGTGCGACCTGATCGATAAAGGTGTCTTCGATCATCGATGCCTGGGTACTGAGATACTCAGACAGGTCACCGACACCGGCAGATGGTACAAACATGTCGAGGCTGAGGTTTTCAGTTTCGACATCCCTGTATCCGAATATGCGCACCGCCATCGGGTTC
>CBDUSC010000311.1:0-2891 GCA_965369735.1 uncultured bacterium | reverse complement strand
GGCAAGGTCAGCATCGATGGGAAAATCGATCTGACCCGCGGCGCATTGGCAACCGATCTTGTATCGCGCATCAGCGGAAAAGGGTTTGTTGAAAATCTTGAGTTTATACGGCCCCATTTACGGCAGCGTTTTCATTATGGTCGCGGCGAATTCACCGGTAAGCTTGTGTTTGACTACGCCACAGGTATGACGGCCGAGCTGAGCGCGGTTGGCGAAGATCTGTCGATCACCGATGACGTACTGAATCTTGAGCTGGTTCAAATAGAACACTTCGCAATCACCGATGCACAATACAATGGTATCAATGACATCAGGGCAAAACAGTTTCACGGCAGAAATCTCAATCTTCTTGAGCAGGAGAACGAGGACGAAGACCTGAAGCACTACGAACTGACCATTTCGGAACTTGTTGTTGAGCCGATCGCGCTATCGCTTGAGCGCCTGAATATTGGTGAACTGGAAATGAAAGGCGTTCAGGGTTCTTACTCGGTGGTAACCGGTCTGTTCTCACAAACCCAGGCTATCAGTGAAGATGAAACAGCGGCACAGGCAGAGGACGATGATGCTGACGCACCGGATGGCAAGGATAATTCATTCCTGGACACCTACAATTACTCCGCCGGCCATATTCTGATACACGACAACAGCCGGTTCACGCTCACGGACGATACTGTTGATCCACCAATAAATGTTTTGCTGGATGACTTCGAATTCGAGCTCGGCAGCCTGGCGACAAAAAATCCGGACAAGTCCAGCGATTTGCGCATCGATGGAAAAATTGGCAAGTACTCGACAGTCAATATTACCGGCAAGCTATACCCGGAGATCGAAACGCCGACCGGCTCGATCAACGGAAAAATCAGATCTCTGGATCTGAGCCCGTTCAGCGGGTACGTGAAAGCATTTCTTGGCTACAAGCTGATCAGCGGCAGTCTGGATGCCGACTTCCAGGCCGACATAAAAGATGAAAAGCTGGTCGCAAATGCAGATATCAAGGCCAACCGGCTGCGTATGGAGGAATTGCCTGCCGATCAGCAGCCACCTGATGACCAAACCATGGACATCCCCATCGGTACCGCCCTCTCCCTGTTGCGCGACAAAGATGACAACATAGAACTGAACATCCCGATTGAGGGCGATCTCAGGGACCTGGATATCGGCCTTGGCGATGCCATCGGCCAGGCGGTAGGCAGCGCAACCAGGAAAACCATGGAAACCACTGTCATGGTGTTGTATGCCCCGCTCGGAATTTTCAAACTGATTGGCAAAATTGCCGGCTCTGCCGGGAAGCTCAGATTCAATTCCATAGAATTCGCGCCCGGTGATGCCACGCTCACTGACAGCGACATCGCCTATCTGGACGAAGTCATAGCCATGCTTGGCAAAAAAGAAAGCATACGACTATCGGTTTGCGGTTTTGCGACCCAGGCGGATTACGTGGTTGCTGAGGGTTCTGAAAAAGAATCCGCTATCCTGATTGCCCGCGAGCGCAGCGAGGTAGTAAAGGACTATCTCGTCGAACAGGGCAATATCTCGCCGGAGCGTCTGTTTGTGTGCAGCCCCGAAGTCGATCTCGCTCAAAACGCGCAATCCCGCGTAGAGCTGTCCATTTAGTCCACCTCAGGTATCGCCACCGCCGTCGCCATCTCCGGCATCTGATGGCTCAAGATGACCCGAGCCGCCCTGTCCTTTGCGGCGAGCTGTCGGTGCTTCGCTGAGTTTTTTTGATTTGCCACCTGCTGCAAGATTTTTCCCGGCAGATTTGTCGACAGAGCGCAAATGCAGATCCCGTTGAGGAAAAGGGATTTCGATATCGTTTTCGGCAAGCACATTATTGATCGCGACACACACATCGCTTTTGACCAGCAGGTATGAATCCATATCCGGCGTCCAGCAGCGCACTGAGAAATCCAGTGAGCTATCACCAAAACCTGTAAACAATATTTGGGGTTCAGGATCGTTCAGCACTGATTCATGTTTGAGAACGACGTCCCGCAACAACTCGATAACCTTGTTTGGATCCGTACCATAGGTAACCCCTACAACGATCTCGATTCGCCGTTCCTTGTCCGACAAGGTCCAGTTGATGACTTCGGATGAAATCAGGTTGGCATTTGGCACAATGACCTCTGCGCCATCAAAAGTCCGGATGACACTGGCGCGTATACCGATATGCTTGACACGGCCCAGCAGCTCTGTGAGTTGAATCACATCACCCACCTGTATCGGTCGCTCGAATATGAGTATCAGACCCGATACAAAATTGTTGACGATATTTTGCAAACCAAAACCGATGCCAACACCCAGGGCGCCGGCGAGGATAGTCAGGTTGCCAAGTTCAATGCCGGCCGCTGCGAAAGCAGCAAAAAAACCGATCGCAAAAATAACATAATTGACCAGCGTGGATATGGTGGCCGGAACCCCGCGTGGCAATTTCATCCGCGCGAGGATGTCGGCAGTCAACACGACCTTGACAACGCGAGCAATAAACAATGTCAGCCAGATCGCAAAAATGAATGTCAGAATCCTTGCAAGCGATATATCGATGGCGCCTACTTGCAGCGAGGCATTGAATATCACTTTCAACAGACCGGTCAGGGTCACGGACATATTGAATGCCTGCGAGATTGCCCCTGTTGCAAGAACAAACGCGCCTATTTTGAGAACAAAGATGCCGCTGTCACGCACTTTTTCCCGGTGACGCCTGACGGAATTGATGGCCTGGATCAAATCCGTACGCAGGATGATGCGCCAGGTAGCACTGAGTACGTCATACGCGACATAGAGCAAGGTGGTAATAAATGTTGCCATCAGCACGCCACCGGTGAGCGTATCGGCAAATTCAACGCTGCCAACGATATTTGCAACGGTGGATAACACCAGGATTGCAA
>CBDUSC010000310.1:0-2893 GCA_965369735.1 uncultured bacterium | reverse complement strand
TCAATTGCCAACGCGATATATGATGCAGTGGGCGTGCGTATACGGGATTTGCCAATCCGTGCCGACGCGGTCAAAGCGGCGCTGGAGGCTTGAATCCAGCGCCCGGAAAAGTCTATTTGGTTTCCGTGTTCAATGACTCGAGGTTGTCGGCAATGTCCCGGCTGAAGCTGCCCAGCGCCTCGCTCATGGCCGCGACGGTTGCCGAGCTGCTGGTATTGCTGCGTGTGCCGGTGTAATTGACGCGTTTGATAATCAGCACCTTGCCCTGACCATCGCCAATCATCCAGGAAACGTTCAGCGTTACCTGGTTTGCTGATATCGGGCCAAAATCAAGAACGCTGGCGCGAACGACGTAGTCGGCGATATTGGTAAAGCTCCACGGATACACAACAACCCGATCGGTATGGAGCAAAACCCTCAGGTTTTCAGCAATTGTGCTGCTAATGCCCTCATCGAGTGGTTGTGCCCAGCGCTCCAGTGGATCGACGTGGACTCTGTATTGCTCATCGCGGTTGACAATTTCCAGCCGGTTCAGGGTTTCTGCGATAGCAATGGGGCCAACGAGGTAAGTGACGCCCTCTGTAGCGCCCTCCGTAACGTCTGACGCGTCCAGCTTTTGCATGGGCTCCAGCACATAGAGATTGGGATTGGGTGTGGTGCCGCATGCCAGCAGTGTTGAACCACACACGACCAATACGGCTGCGCGAAAAATATTTTTGATATGAATGATCATTGTGTGTTCTTGCCTTTTAGCAATGCTTCGGGGTGCTCATCAAGATAGGCAGCCAGTGCCTTGACCGTACGCGCCGCGGATTGCAGATCCCGCAACGTCTTGATCACTTCAAAATTCAACGGGTCTTCTTTGCCTATACGGAGACTCACCTGGTCGACAAGCGCCTGAATCTCTGTCAACACCTGATTCAGGTCTACAAGAGTTTCCTCCGAAATCTTGCCTGACAGCATGTGTATATCCTCGCGCGTGGTATCCAGCGTCTGTTTGAGAGAAACCGTCGCATCGCTCAAGTTTCCCGTTACATACACATTGGCGTCGGCAAAGAATCGATCCACGGTTCCCACCAGTGAGTCTACTTTTATGACTACATCGTCCATGCGGCTGACACCCGCACGAAAATCGTCGCTGGTGAGCAATTGCTGAATTGTGGCCATCGCCTTGTCCGCATTTTCCAGAACGCTTTGTAGTGAGGCGATCGCCTCTTCCAGACCGGAATCCAGTGAGGGGAGTTCTGGATATGGCTCATCTTTTCTTGCCAGGTAGCGCACTTCGGTGTCCGGGTGGAACTCCACCGAAACATATAGCTGGCCTGTCAGTATGCTTTGAGATTGCAGTTTGGCGCGGGCGCCCCGGATAACCATCAAATCGAGCACCGCCAGTTGCTCATCAAGTGATTGCACTTCCTCGTTAGTCAGGATATCCCGTATCACCTCGATAACGACGCGCGGCGTGACGCTACCGGTCTCCCGATCGTAAAGACCATCGATTTCGATAACAGATCCCATCTCGATACCCAGGAATTTGACCGGTGCGCCGATCTTTAATCCATTGACATTTTGCCTAAAATAAATCGAATAACGATCTTTGGTTGAAAAAAGGTCAGGGCTGGAAAACAAAAGCACCGCGCCGATCACGAGCGCAACACCGACGATCACAAATGTCCCGATCAGCGTCGGGTTTGCTTTTTTCATGGGGTCTTACTCCCGTTAGCCATGCTGGTATGTCCACGATTGAGAAACACACCGACTTTTTCGCTTGGCGGGTTGTCTCTGAGATCCCTTGGGTTTCCCAATGCAGTCATTGTGCGTGCTTCCGCATCGACAAACACCGAGTTGTCAGCGATTGTGAAAATACTGGCCAGCTCATGTGTGACTACTACAATAGTCGAGCCAAGGCTTGCACGTAACTCCAGGATCAGATCATCCAGGAGCCTTGAGCTGATTGGATCCAGCCCGGCCGAGGGTTCATCAAAAAAAAGTATATCCGGGTCCAGCGCCATGGCGCGAGCGAGGCCTGCGCGTTTTTTCATACCGCCGCTGATTTCGGACGGGTAATAGTCCTCAAAGCCTGCTAGCCCGACCAGCGCCAGCTTGAACGATACCAACGCGGCAATATCCTTTTCGCCAAGACCCGTGTATTCCCTGATCGGCATCCCAATGTTTTCTGCAAGTGTCATTGAGCTCCATAACGCGCCACTTTGATACAGGACACCGAAGTGACGCGCGTATTTGACACGCTCATTGTCATCCAGGCTCCAGAAATCTGTATCACCGTACAAGACCGCTCCCTTGTTCGGCCTTTGCAATCCGATCATGTGCCTGAGTAGCGTGCTTTTCCCGCTACCGCTATCGCCCATGATGATGAACACTTCACCCTTTTTAATATCAAACGTCAGGTCGTGTTGAACAACATAACTGCCAAACGCCATTTCCAGGTCTCGAATTTTTATCGCAGTCTGGGTTTCGCTCACAGTTCAGATCCCCAGCGCATTTGAAAGTACCGAGAATATGGCGGTTGCAACAATAATTGCGATGATCCCGCTGACAACAGCACTGGTTGCGGCATCGCCCACCGCAGACGCGCTGCGACCACTTTGCATGCCCCGCATGCAGCCTGTAATTGCGACGAGTACACCGAACACGCTGCCTTTGACCACGCCGATTGATATATCAACCAGGTCTATCGCGTTTGCGGTCTGTACCACATATGCAGTATGAGTGAGATCGAGCATGCCGAGTCCAATCAGGTAACCACCGAGCATGCCTGCGACATCCGCGTACAGGATCAGGAACGGCATCATGATGGCCAGCGCGATCATGCGCGGTAAAACCAGGAAGTCGAATGGATCGAAGCCGAATGTTTGCAGCGAATCGATTTCCT
>CBDUSC010000309.1:0-2928 GCA_965369735.1 uncultured bacterium | reverse complement strand
ATACCGGTGATGCTGAGGGAGTCTGGGATTAAATAGAGGTGCACGCCGATATAAACAGGCAGCATGAGCAGAACAAGAAGATTGTTTCGATTGGCGCGCCAGCCACTCGCCAAACTCAGCTTTTCCATATTTTCCGATGCTCAAGCGAGGATGATTGGCCTACCATAGCAGATAGAAAGCTATGGCAATATTGGATGCGTTTTACTCCGGCCAAAGGGCTATTATGGGAGTGGCTTTCTGCACAGCCCAAAGAACAGAGGATCGCAATGACCAGGCTGCAAATCATCAAATCGATATTTATTGTTGCCTGCGGGTTCATGCTGTCTGGCTGTGAGTCGGTTGGATTTGGTGGTTTCAAGGATGGCAAAGTGAAATCTTTGAATGGCACATCCTGGACGTTGAAAAGCTATGGGCCAAAAAGTCAGCAAGTCTCCGTGGCGGCAGATATTTCGGTCACCATGATCATCAGCGATAGCGGCCAAAGCGCCACGGGTATCAGCGGATGTAACCGATACAGCGGGTCAGTGGTGCTGGATGGAAAACGCATCACCATCGGCCCGACCGCCGGTACCCGCATGGCCTGCACACCGGCCAAAGACGTAATGGAGCGCATTTATCTTGGTGCACTCGCGGGTACCCAGACCTACCGCATGACCGATGACAGCCTCAGCATCCAGTATGGCAACGATGAGGCGCTGAGCTATGAGGCTGGTTTGACCGACTGAACCGCTCGCCTTGCCGCAGCGATCGCGCAGAACAAGCAGAATTTGGAACGCGGCAATTCAGCTCTTCCAAATATTTCTCGCCTTGCCGAGAGCCTGAAACCCTTTGTCGCGGGTATGCACCCCTTTACCCATTAGCAGCGAACCAGCCGCTTAAAATAGGGTCGACTTCAAACAGTTGTGCCACGCAGTATTGCCGTGGCTCAGCGCCGGTACAGCTTTTAAAGAAATAAATTTTATGAACCTGACACGAATTAGTCTCAAGTACCCGGCCGCGCTCGTTGTTATTGTGGCGCTGGTCGTTTTGTTTGGTGCCCTGGCCATATACCGCCTGCCCATACAGCTGCTGCCCAATTTTTCGCGGCCGCAGATCTCGGTGTTTAACAACTGGCGCGAGGCGGCCCCCGAGGAAGTCGAAGCCAACATTATCGAGCCGCAGGAAAATGTCCTGCGCTTCATTCCGGGCGTCGAAGAGATCACCAGCAATGTGAGTCGCGGTTTTGGCATGATCACGCTGACCTTTTCGCCCGATGCCGATATGCAGGACGCGCTGATTCGCGTCATCAATGGTGTCAACCAGACGCCACCGCTGCCGGTGGATGCCGGCGAACCCTTTGTTGCAGGCGGTGCCGGATTCAATGCGCCCATGGCCGCTTCCTTGTTGATACGGCCACTGCCGGGCAATCCGGATCAGGAACTGGCCAATTACCAGAAATTGATATCTGAAGTCGTGCAACCGCGCTTGATGCAGATCCCCGGTGTATCGCAGGTCAATCTCAACAGCCAGCGCCAGCGCCAGGTTCATATCACCTTTGATGCCTACAAACTTGCAGCGCTGGGTTTGCAGACACAAAACATTGTCAATGCAGTAGCGCGCGCCAATGATGTGTCCGGTGGTTTTGCCGATGTTGGCAGACGCCAGTACACGGTGCGTTTTGTGGGTCAGCAGGACATCGACAAGCTGGGTGAGTTGATCATCGGCTGGAACAACAACCGGCCGATACAGTTGCGCGAAGTTGCCGAGGTATCCGTCGGGCTCGCAGGCGTACCCGGATTTACGATCCGCAATGGTTACCCCGCATACTACATCCAGGTACAACGCGATCTCGATTCCAATACGGTCGATATCCTCGATGGTGTCAACGAGGCGATTGCCGAGCTGAATGCAGGACCGCTGGTCGACGCCGGTCTGGTCATGGACCTCAGTTTTGATTCATCCGTTCATATACGCCGCGCGATTTCTCTGGTGCAGAGCAATCTCGGGTTGGGCGTGTTCCTGGCGGTGGGTGTGCTGTGGTTTTTCCTGCGCAGTCGTCGCGCCACGTTGTTGATTGCACTGGCCATTCCGTTGTCCTTGCTGGTCGCCTTTATTGCACTGGACATATTCAACCTGTCACTGAACATCATTTCCCTGGCCGGTTTGGCATTCGCTGTCGGCTTGACCCTGGATGCGGCGATCATCGTGCAGGAAAACATTGTTCGCTATAAACAGTCGGGTGAGGATTCTGAAAATGCAGTTTTGCACGGTGCCTCGCAGGTTGGCGGCGCATTATTTGCATCGACCGTGACGAGTGTCGCGATCTTTCTGCCTGTCATATTCATGCAAGGTGTAGAGGGGCAGTTGTTCGGCGATCTCGCGCTGACGCTTTCCATCGCAGTGGTTGCGTCCCTGGTTGCCGCGTTGACTGTGTTACCACTGGCCAGCTCGCGCTGGCTCAGCGATATGAAAACCGTGGATCATATGGCGCACTGGTGGGATGGCATCACAAGCCTGGTGATGCGCCTGACCAGCAACACCATCAAGCGCACCGTCTGGATCACCGGCCTGGTTGGCGCATCCGTGGCGGTCTCCGTATTCCTGATGCCAAAAGCAGACTTTTTGCCCTCGGCAAAATCCGATGCAGTTGAGACTTTCTTCAGTCTTCCGCCGGGCGGCACCATCGATATGGTTGAAACGGAAATCGCCGGTGAAATCGTCGCACGGCTGAAGCCCTACATGGATCACGAAAAACAGCCATACATCCGTGGCTACAATCTTTCCTCCTTTGGCCCGTTTAACGCATTGTATCTGTACCCGGAGGATCCAAAACGGATCGATGAATTCATCGCACTGTTGAACAGTGAGATACTGGTTGGTTTGCCTGATACCCGCGCTTTTGTGGGCCGCGGTTCATTGCTGAATTTTGCATTCAACGGTGGTCGCAAT
>CBDUSC010000308.1:0-2929 GCA_965369735.1 uncultured bacterium | reverse complement strand
GTACCGCAATGACCGACATGGATATGGATGGCGATCTCGATATCCTGGTGGTCAATGGTCGCGTCATCAGGAATCCCGGGGTCGGCAATATGGATGCCGGGTACCAGGCCCTGTATGGCGAGCCCAACCAGTACTTCAAAAATGATGCTGGTCATTTCACCCTGGCCTGCGATGAAACCCCGGATTTTTGCGCGCCACGACTCGTCGATCGCGCGCTGCTCGCCGGCGATATCGATGCCGATGGTGACCAGGACTTTATTGTCAGCAATTCAAACGGCGCGGCGCGTTTTTATCGCAACAATATGCCGCGACAGGGAAACTGGCTGCGCATCCGTGCCATGCTCCCCGAGCTCAAACGCGATGCCATCGGCGCCACCATCGTGATTCGATCCGGTGATAAAAGCTGGATGCGGGCGGTCAGCCATGCCGGTAGCTATTTGAGCGGCGCTGAAGCATGGACGCACTTTGGCGTGGGCCCGTCAGAACAAATTGATACCATGGAAATTACCTGGCCCGATGGCACACGCGAAACTTTTGCGGCGATGACTGTCAACCAGTCGATAACGCTGAACAAAGGCGCAGGAACCATACGCCAATGAGAAAACCGATGACGCAGCGACGCTCAACAATACGATGGCTCGTTCCACTGATCGCGGGCTGTTTGATGCTTGTTTCCTGCGAGCGCGTACCTGTCCCGGCGTTCAATGACGATGGCATGGAAGCCCAGGTGACAGAAAAACTGCAGCGCCTGAAACTTCGGATTGAAAACAACCCGGAATCCGCCCGCGAATGGGGTCGATATGCCCGCGCCTTGCATGCGCATAACCAGACAGAACCCGCGCTGGCTGCGTATACGTATCTGCAGGAAATCAGCCCGGACGATTACCGCTGGCCCTATCTTGCTGCAAAGCTGGAACAAAACCGGGATGCCGCGCGTGCATCGGTCTTGTATCAAAAATCCATCGATCTGAAACCACGGGAAGCGGCAGTCTATGTATACGCTGGCGATACGCTGATTCAGCTGGGGCGGCTCGATGAAGCCGGCACCGCATATCGCGATGCACTGGATATCGACCCGGGTTCTGTACATGCACGGTTTGGCCGGGCCCAGATCGCGTTTCTGGAGGCCAACCTGGATCGCGCGCGCGCCATACTCGAGGATATTCTTGCCCGCGCGCCGCATCACCATGAGAGCCATGTGTTGCTGGCACAGATTTACCAGCAACAAGGTGACAGCGACAAAGCGGCTGCGGAAGAATCAATGGCCGAGATTTACTGGATCACCACGCGCCCGGATGACCCGGTCATGGATGTGGTCAATGCCGAGGCGATCGACTCGCAATCCTATGCGATTCGCGGGCAACGCTTTGCAAATCGCGGCGATCAGCAAAATGCGGAACAGGAATTCCGCCGCGTCCTGGAGTATCGCGAGGGAACCGCTCAGGACTACGCAAACCTGGGTGCCACGCTGGCGCGCCAGGGCGAAGTCGATGAAGCCATCGAGTTGTACCAAAAGGGCCTTGAGCTGGACCCCGATCACCTGGATTGCCTGAACAACATGGCCACCGCGCTGGTGCGCAAAGGTGACAGTGAAACCGCCGCTGGCTATTTACAACGCGTGATCGAAATTGACCCGAATTATTCGCGGGCCTACAACAACCTGGGGCTGATCAACGCGCGTCTTGGCAACGCCGAAGAAGCGATCATTTTGTACCGCCGAGCCATTGAGCTGGATACCACCTATGGGGAGGCCCGCAACAACCTTGGCCAGGTATATTCCGGTCTGGAGCGCATACAGGAAGCCGAACACGAATGGGGGCGTGCTTTGCAGATCAACCCGCGCAACAAACCAGCGCGTTTTCGACTCAGCCGCAGCCTGGCCAATCGGGGTGAGCATCGGATGGCGGTCGGCCTGCTGATCGAGGGTGTGCAACTCGATCCAAACAGCATTCGTTTTGGCCGCGCCCTTGCCTGGGAGCTGGCAACCGCACCGCAGGATGATGTGCGCAATGGCGCAAAGGCGCTGGAACTCGCTGAAGCCATATACCGCGACTCATCCAATGATGCGGAGTCTGCGGATGTTCTGGCCGCCGCGCTCGCGGAAGTCGGTCGATTCCAGGATGCGATGTCTGCGGCCACCAAGGCACTGCAATTGGTGGATGCAGAAGCCGAACCGGCCATGGCGCGGGCGATTTTTCTGCACCATGACGCATACCGGCAACTTCGCCCGTATCGTCAGGCCAAATAGGGGTCAACCCGGACAGGGTTTTGCGCTAGCGAATATCCCGCTGCGTTTCCGCGATAAGGAAATCGACGACCTTGCACAGTGCTTCCTGCTCGTCGGCACCCGCATCCAGCGCCTTTTGATAGACAGCAACCTGTTTGTGCGCACTGGTGCCCTGCTCCAGAATTTCGCGTATGCGCATGATTTCATCCAGGCAACCACGCTCTTCCGCGTCATCGCATACCAGTTCGATGAGCTCCTGGGTCAAATGCGTTGAGGGCACGACCTCGCCGCGAGCCAGATCCAGAAGACCGGAGTCAAAGCTGTATCGCATGGCGCGCCAACGATTTTCATTAATGAGCATTTTTGAATAAATGCGCCAACGCTGATTATCCAGCCGTAACCGGTACAGCATACGCAAAGTGCAGCACACCAGGGCGGCCAGACTGACGGCATCCTCGATATAGGTGCACACATCCATGATGCGGGTTTCCAGCGTAGGAAAACGTGTGCTGGGCCTGAGATCCCACCAGATCTTGCTGGCGTCTTCCATAAGGCCTGCATCGATCAGGATATCAACATGTCGTTTGTACTCTGCAAAGCTTGCAAAGTCCTCGGGCAAACCGGTGCGCGGCAACGCATCGAACACCGTTAGACGATATGACATCCAACCTGTTTTTACGCCGCGCCAGAACGGTGATGAAC
>CBDUSC010000307.1:0-2943 GCA_965369735.1 uncultured bacterium | reverse complement strand
CAAAACTGCGCGAAACTGCGCTGGCCTTGAAACGCGGTGGTGTTGGTTATTACAGGAAATCCGATTTCGTGCATGTCGATGCAGGCCGCGTAAGACGCTGGTAAGCCTGACCAACTCAATAACACCATTGAAACCGCCGGCTAATTTGGCGGGTCTATCAATATGGCGCGAAAATCATTGACGTTGACACGTGTTGGTCCGGTGACCAGAAGATCATCAAGACATTCAAAAAAGCTGTACGAATCGTTGTTGGACAAATAAGACCCGGCATCCAAACCTGCGGTTTTTGCGCGTGAGAGCGTATCCGGACCAATAAACGCACCGGCATTGTTTCCCCTACCATCGATACCATCTGTATCCGCTGCCATCGCCCAGATACCGTCGTGACCCTGCAACTCGATTGCCAGTGCCAGCAGATACTCTGTGTTGCGGCCACCGATTCCATCACCGTTGACTGTTACTCCGAATTCGCCACCGGATAGCAATACGCACGGGGTTGATAATGAATATTCCCCGGCTGCTACCTGTACCGCAATACTCGCATGCATCGCCGCCATTACGCGCGCTTCGCCCTGCAGGGCATCACCGAGAATCTCGGACTGCACATCGTGATGCCGCGCATGGCACCAGGCCGCATCGAGTGCATCGCGCGCGCGGGCAACAATATGTATTGATTTATCCTCACCGGATTCGCCGGTGATGCTTGGACCCGATGCAACCAGCGACGGGTCATCACCCGGAACATCTGACATCACCAGCGTCACGACAGCTGCGGGCGCGCAGGCGTTCGCAAGGCGACCTCCTTTGATGCCCGAAAGCTTTATCCGGGCTGCGTTGATTTCCGCAATCGGCGCACCGCGTCTCAGCATCTCGCGGGTCGCTGCCTGCTTTTGTTCCAGGCTGATACTCTCTGCCGGCAAGCACAATACGGATGACCCGCCGCCCGACCAAAGACACAAAGCGAGATCATCAGGGCCCAAATCCTGTGCCATTGCCAACATGCGTCGCGCGGCGGCTACCGATGCTTCATCCGGCACCGGGTGAGCTGCTTCGATAACCTCGATATGGTCGCAGGCAACAGCATGGCCATAAGGTACAACCACAAGACCGCCGAGATTACCAGGATCGCCAAAATCGCCAGCCCAATGCGATTCAACCGCGGCGGCCATGGCCGCGGCTGCCTTGCCAGCGCCAAAGACCCTGCACACTCCGTCCGGCGGGCCGGGCAGGAATTGTGGTACGCATCTGGACGCCTGTACCGCATCGATAGCAGCATCGAACAAAGACCTCAGGAATCGACGCCGTTCCGTCATCGGTTTTTTTCAACTGCCTGTTCAATCAGCGACCAGTAATTCCATGGCCGCAATGCGAGCATCAGACCGACACTTATTTTCCTTTCGGCTGGCAGATTGATATCGAGCTCCGCGAGCTCATCAAACTCCTGTGCAAACTTTTCCAGTTTGCGACTCAGTATTTTGATGGATGCATCCGATAATTCCCCGGATTCAAAGCGTAGCGTTTCATCATCCCGGGAAAATCTTGATTGGAGAAATTCCTGTTTGAGCTGTTGCTCATATGTTTTTCTGACAGGCCCGCCCGGTCGCCAGGAAATACTGCGGCCGGTTAACAAACGAACGCGATTTCGGGGATAGAGCTCGATGAGCTTCAGGCGATCCAGCCTGACCAGGTATCGCGTCTGGTGCAGCTCGTCCAGCTCGTAATGGCCGGCGATTCGTTTCGGGCTCCAGCCATTTAGCAAAAGATAAAAATAGGCAAGCAACATCGGGTTTTCCGCAAGCGCCTTTTCCTGATCGATACCCAGCACCGTTGTTTCCTCATCGGTGTGCATTTTGCTCAGACGCGCAAGATCATAGAGGTTCATATCCAGATATCGGCAGATTTCCTCCAGGCGCTTCAGGGAAAAGCTCTGCTCCGAGAACAGGCGCTTCACGCTGGCCTCCGACAACTCCAGCGCGGCTGCCACATCACGGTATGTCAGCCCCTTTGCCCGCAGGCATTTTTTCAGGGCGCTGAGGATCTGATCGGTCTGGCTCATGAGAATCCCCGGATTACAAGACCAGAAGGTATTATATCACGATACTTTTTATTTTCGTATTGTTTTACAAAACTACCGGGCCTAAGCTGCAATCAAAGGTGCAATGCGAGCAGCCCCTGCAGGTAACGCCATTACATGTATGTAACTTGTAAGTTTTTAGTAACCGGCGTGTGAGCAGTGATCCCACAGACTGTACGCATTGAATTGAAACTCACATGCAGGAGACAGGCATGAACTCAAAAGCAGCAATGATAGGTTTTGTCCTGGTAGCCACTGGAGCCACCGGAATCACCGGTTGCACAAGCGCCTCGCAACACCGCGCCGATGTGCAGGATGACAGTATGGAACGTGTGACGGTTGGTACCGTGCAGAAAGAAATTTATGTCGGTATGAGCGGCTCCGAGGTTGCGACGGTACTGGGTTCGCCCAATATCGTATCCACCGACCAGGATCGCAACGAAGTCTGGATCTACGACAAAATCTCAACGGATGTCGCGTATTCAAAAAGCAAGGGCGGCGTACTCGGCCTCCTGTTTGGCGGTGGCACCGATGTCGGTGGTGGCGGTATTGGCGTGAAAACCTATGAGTCCGGCGCACGATCGAAATCGCAGCGTACGCTCACAGTCGTCATCAAGTTCAACGCTGACAAACAGGTACGCGACTTTGCGTATCACACATCGCGTTTCTAATAACTTATTGGCAAATCTATAGAGCAATGCGCCATGCAACGAACACAACATAAATCTTTGGTGTCAGGATTTTTCATCGCTTTTTGCCTTTTGGTGAGCGCATGCGCGACCCACCAGGCAGAAGAAAGCCTGACGCTCAGTGCCGAGTCACTGGAGCATCGCCAGTTACAAACCCGGAAATTCGAGGGCATCAGCGAA
>CBDUSC010000306.1:0-2949 GCA_965369735.1 uncultured bacterium | reverse complement strand
GAAAAGGCATATTTCCGCGCATAGTCTGTTTCAGGGTCGCGCGCACGCGCGCGTTTTTGTCCGTTTCAGGCAGAGGTCGTTTATGAGCGCACATATAGAAGAAGTCTTGGAAAAGACCAGTGAGCTTGGCGAATACGTCAGGCAACCATTTCCAGGTTCAAAAAAGATTTATGTTGAAGGTAGCCGCCCGGACATACGGGTAGGTATGCGTGAGATAGAGCAGGCGACGACACCTGGTCTTGATGGCGTGGAGATCAACCCGCCGCTGACGATTTACGATACATCGGGTCCATACACCGACCCGGATTCGCGGGTCGATCTTTTGCAAGGCCTGCCACCCGTGAGAAAGGCCTGGATCGCCGAGCGCAATGACACCGAAGAACTTGTTGATCTGAGTTCGGAATATGGCCGCGCACGAGCTGCGGATGAAAAGCTGAGCTCTGTACGCTTCAATGTACAAAAGCGGCCCCTGAAAGCCAGACCCGGTTGCAATGTCACCCAGATGCACTATGCGCGCCGCGGTATTGTGACGCCCGAGATGGAGTTTGTCGCGATCCGCGAGAACCAGCGTATGGCGGAGATGCACGAGCAATATGCGGCCAACGGGTTGTTGTCACGCCATGCCGGCCAGCATTTTGGAGCTGGTCTCCCGGGGCTGGTCACACCGGAGTTTGTGCGCGATGAAGTTGCAGCGGGTCGCGCGATCATTCCTGCAAACATCAATCACCCCGAGCTCGAGCCGATGATTATTGGCCGTAATTTCCGGGTCAAGGTAAATGCCAATATCGGCAACTCGGCGGTGACATCGTCGATTGCAGAGGAAGTTGAGAAAATGGTCTGGTCGGCGCGCTGGGGCGCCGACACCGTCATGGATTTGTCCACGGGCAAGAATATCCATGAAACACGTGAATGGATCGTGCGTAATTCACCACTGCCGGTGGGCACGGTTCCGATTTACCAGGCACTGGAAAAGGTCAACGGCAAAGCCGAGGATCTCACCTGGGAAATTTTCTGCGATACGCTTATCGAGCAGGCGGAACAGGGTGTGGATTACTTCACCATTCATGCCGGTATGCGGTTGTCCTATGTACCGCTGACCGCGAAACGCGTCACCGGTATTGTGTCGCGCGGCGGGGCGATCATGGCCAAATGGTGTCTTGCGCACCACAAGGAAAGTTTTCTTTACACAAATTTTGCCCGGATATGCGACATCATGAAAGCTTATGACGTCGCATTCTCGCTGGGTGATGGCCTGCGACCGGGTTGTATTGCAGATGCCAATGATGAAGCCCAGTTTGCAGAACTCAAAACCCTGGGCGAGCTCACAAAGATCGCCTGGCAACACGATGTTCAGCTCATGATCGAGGGACCCGGTCACGTTCCAATGCAAATGATCAAGGAAAATATGGAGCGCGAGCTGGAAGAGTGCGATCAGGCACCGTTCTATACCCTGGGACCGCTGACAACGGATATCGCACCCGCATACGATCACATCACATCGGCAATCGGTGCCGCGCAGATAGGCTGGTATGGCACCGCCATGCTTTGCTATGTGACGCCAAAAGAGCACCTGGGCCTGCCTGACAAGAACGATGTTCGCGAGGGGCTGGTGACGTACAAGATTGCTGCCCATGCAGCGGATCTGGCCAAAGGCCACCTGACGGCACAGGTTCGTGACAATGCCGTATCAAAAGCGCGATTCGAGTTTCGCTGGGAAGACCAGTTCAACCTGAGCCTGGATCCGGAAAAGGCACGAGAGTTCCATGATGCGACGCTGCCGAAGGAGGCGCACAAAGTGGCGCATTTTTGCTCCATGTGCGGCCCGAATTTTTGTTCGATGAAAATAACCCAGGAGGTTCGCGATTACGCGCGCGAACACGGCATAGAACAACCCGAAGCAGCGCTGGAACAAGGCCTGGAATCCAAGGCAACCGAGTTCAAGGACCATGGCTCGGAAGTGTATAACAAGGCATAGGAGTAGCCATCAGGAATGCCGATATTTGAAATAACCACAATAACAATCGGTGTTCTTGCGCTTGTGTTGACACTTGTGCTGTTTCTCATGCGCCGTCGTCATGCTATTCGGATCAACCAGCTGAATGATGAAATCGAAGAGATCAGTCAAAGCAGGCAGTACGAAAATCGTGTAACGACAGAAAACGGTGGCAGCGTGTCGCGTCTTGGCAGCACCGTAAACCAGTTGTTTGACGTCATGCGTCGCAAGGATCAGGTCGCGCTCGAGCGGACAAGATTGTTTACTGATCTTGCGGAATCGTTGCCGCATATCGTTGTCATACACCGCGAGAAAATTCTTTATGCCAATCAGGCTGCAGCTGATGTCATCGGTGTTGATAAAAAAGATCTGATTGGTAAACAAATCTATGACCTGATCAGACCGTCACACCGAAATATTGCACGCGACATGGTCAAAAAGCGCCTTGCCGGAGAGGAGGTCCCCGAATCATATGAACTCGAACTGATCAGCGGCAGCGAGGCGCCCCTGTGGGTGAGAGCCAGTGGCAGCCTGATCGATTACGAGGGGGAACCTGCGGTACTTGGGTTTGCATTGGATATCACGCACGAAAAAACGCTGGCGCAGGTGGTGGGTAATGGCCGGGAGCAGGCCAAGATCACGCTGGAGTCCATCGGAGAGGGCGTTATCACGACCGACACCAAAGGATGTATCGACTACCTGAACGCGGCGGCCGAACAGTTGACCGGAAGCCAAAGCGACGATGCTATTGGCAAAACCATTGGTGAGATCATCAGCCTGGTCGACGAGGGCGACCGGCGCTCATTGGGTGATCCTGTCAAACGCTGCCTGAGCGAAGGCCGGCGCGTCAGCCTTGGACGCCGGGCGCTGATGTTGTCGCACAATGGCGGCGATGAATACTCCATTGATCTTGCCGCATCACCAAGCTCCTCCAAAGTAAGCAGGAGTTCTTTCCT
>CBDUSC010000305.1:0-2971 GCA_965369735.1 uncultured bacterium | reverse complement strand
GACCAGACCGGCCCAGTCTGGGCCACACTGGGCCAAACTGGAAAACATTGCTCAGTTACGCCACATGCCGCGCGTGTCGATGATTTCCTTGCCCTCCAGGCATGATGGATCGATCCTGGAAAATTCATCATGGTCGACCAGCAATACGACAACATCTGCCATCTGTATCGCTTCCTCAGTCTTTTGCAAAGAAACATTATCGAAAGAACTGAGCTGATCCGGCAAGCATGAAACATAGGGTTCGGATACCAGTAGCCTGGCACTCGATTTCTGCGCCAGATCCGCAACGATGCTCACAGCCGGGCTTTCTCTCAGATCTTCGATATTCGCCTTGAAGCTCAAACCCAGGCAGGCGATTACGGGCGTAGCCAGCCCGGCAGTTTTTTGCAGAATGTTGTCGACAACCCAGCCTGGTTTGCTGTCGTTTACCTCACGAGCCGTCTGTATCAGGCGCGAACAATCGGGGGCAGAATTGACAATGAACCATGGGTCCACAGCGATACAGTGACCACCCACACCCGGTCCCGGTTGCAAAATATTGACCCGGGGGTGCCGGTTCGCCAGCTCTATCAGCCGCCAGACATCGATATTGAGATGATCGCAGATCATGGATAATTCATTTGCGAATGCGATATTGAGATCACGAAAGGAGTTTTCCGTCAGTTTTGCCATCTCGGCGGTACGCACATCGGTCACCAGGCACTCGCCACGTACAAAACTTTTGTACAGCGAGACAGCGCGGTCTGCGCAGGTCTTGCTCATACCACCCACGACGCGATCATTTTCTACAAGTTCACGAAGCACGCGCCCCGGCAGCACCCTCTCCGGGCAATGCACTACATTGACATCCGCCTTGTCGCCGGCCTGTTGTGGAAAGCTGAGATCACTTCTTGCACCGGCCAGCAGTTCAGATAGCGATTCGGTCGTGCCTACCGGGCAAGTAGACTCCAGGATGACAAGATTGCCTTTTTTCAGTACCGGCGCGAGATCGACTGCAACCGCCTTCACGTATTGCATATCCGGTTCCAGGTTTTCATCGAATGGCGTCGGAACCGCGATAATAAATGCGTCGGCCTCGCACAGCTCTGTAGTAGCCGTCAGATTGCCTGCGGTCACAGCGCTTTGCACGAGCATATCCAGATCCGGCTCGGATATGTGTATCTGACCCTGGTTTATTATTTGAACCGTCTCGGCCGATATATCGACACCGATAACATCGAATCCCCGGGATGCCAACACCGCTGCGGTTGGCAAACCAATGTAACCAAGGCCGACTACGGCGATTTTGTTAACGTCTCCGTTCATTACTCAATCTCTCGACAATTCTTTGCGCTGCCTGGCCATCGCCATACGGGTTGTGTGCGAATGCCATTGCCTCATAAGCCTCTTTGGAATCAAGCAATAGCTGTACAGCCGATACTATATTGTCCTTTTCTGCACCAACCAGTTTGACAGTACCCGCATCGACGGCTTCTGTTCTCTCCGTTGTATCGCGCATCACCAGGACCGGCTTGCCCAGCGATGGTGCTTCTTCCTGGATTCCGCCCGAGTCCGAAAGAATCAGCGTAGCGCGGTTCATCAGGTATACAAAGGGAAGATAGTCCAGCGGTTCCATCAATACCACAGAACTTTTGTCGCCCAGGATGCGGCGTACCGGCTCCTGTACATTGGGGTTGAGGTGGACCGGGTAGACGATCTGTACATCATCGCGTTGTGCAAGCTGGGACATGGCTTCACACATATGTTCGAATCGGGGTCCGAAATTCTCCCGACGGTGACCGGTCACAAGAATCAGTTTTTTGTCCCGATCAACAAATTCAAAGCGTTGCTCAAGCTCCTTTTGCAAGGATTCATCTGATTCGATTTTTTCCCGCACAATCGTCAGCGCATCAATGACGGTGTTCCCCGTGACGCATATCCGTTCATCCGCCACATTTTCTGCTCTCAGGTTGCTTGCGGCCTGCTCCGTCGGTGGAAAATGAAGACTCGTAATGCAGCCTGTCATACGACGATTGATTTCTTCCGGCCATGGCGCATAAATATCGCCCGTTCTCAACCCGGCCTCGATATGCGCGACCGGTATTTTTGCGTAATACGCGGCAAGCGCCGCAGAAAATGTTGTGCTCGTATCACCCTGCACCAGGATCCAGTCCGGTTCTACTTCCTTGTACAATTTCGACAAGCGCACAAGGACATCGGCTGTCAGCTCCGGTAGCTCCTGGCCCTTGCGCATAATATCCAGATCAAAATCAGGCGTAATGGCAAACAGATCCAGCACCTGGTCCAGCATCTCGCGGTGCTGCGCGGTGACACAGACCAGGGATTCCATGGTGCCGGTCTGATTCAGACGGGCGATCACCGGCGCCATTTTTATGGCTTCCGGTCTGGTTCCAAACACGCTCAATATTTTCATTTTGAGTATTGCAACGCCATCCAGCTATCCAACCCCGCATCGTACAACGACGCCCACCAGTCACGTGCGCCCAGATACCAGGCGATGGTCCCGTCAAGCCCCTGCTGCGGTTCTGTTTGTGTCTTGAAATCGAGTTCAGCGGCAATTTTGCTGCTGTCGATCGCATAGCGTCGATCGTGACCGGGTCTGTCATCAACATGGGTGATCAGCTCACGGCTTTGTTTTCCCGCCGCGGGCATGCTGTCCGGGAACCGGCTCATCAGCCGTGGATCTGCCAGTACCCGCTCATCCAGCGCATCGCACAGCATGTTTACCAGCGCAACGTTTTCGATCTCCCAGTTGCCACCGATGTTATACATCTCGCCGGTACGACCTTTCCGAATCACAAGATCGATGGCCCGGCAGTGATCATCCACGTGCAACCAGTCGCGACGCTGGCGACCGTCACCGTATATCGGCAGCGGTTTGCCCTGCAGGGCGTTCACGATGCACAGCGGTATCAGTTTTTCGGGATACTGGTACGGGCCATAGTTGTTCGAGCAGTTGCTGATCGTGACA
>CBDUSC010000304.1:0-2991 GCA_965369735.1 uncultured bacterium | reverse complement strand
TTATGGCCTGTTCACCTGCGACCCGGACATCGGCAATGACGCCCATGAATTGTTTTTGCAACTCACAAGCCTGACCAAAGCGCCAAAACTCAGAAAAATTCTCAGCTCACCATTTACGCTGCACAGCGCAATGATTGAAAAAATTGAGCGGGAAATAAAACATGCGACAAATGGCAAGCCGGCCCGGATCATGGCAAAAATCAATGCGCTCGTTGAACCGGAAATCATATCGGCACTGTACAAGGCTTCATGCGCCGGTGTGCAAATTGACCTGATTGTCAGGGGTATATGCTGTCTGCGCCCCGGAATACCAGGCCTGTCTGACAATATTCGTGTCCGCTCATTGGTGGGCCGTTTCCTCGAACACTCCCGCGTCCATTATTTTCGAAATGGTGGCAGCGAGGAAATATTTATATCCAGCGCTGACTGGATGGATCGGAATTTTTTCCGCCGGGTTGAAGTGTGCTGTCCGATCACCGACAAAAAGCACCGCAAACGAATCACGAATGATCTCAAGCAACACCTGGCCGATAACGGCAATGCCTGGCTGCTCAATGCAGATGGCAGCTATACGCGGATGGAAACCGGGGACCACCCGGTTGTCTCGCAGTCGGTTTTCCTGGAACGCATGGCAGAATCTATCAGCAGCTAGCCCATATATTGCACCCGTTGGGCAAATACGGGTCAGCTGTCTGCATTCAGACCAAGCGTCAGACCCACCTTGTCGAGATAAGCCTTTTCCCGCCTGAGATCCGCCAATGTCAGCGGCTGTGCTTTTAGCCAGCCCTTGGGGAAGTTGAGATAAATCCGGTTTTTTTCTACCGATGCAGTGATATCGGGTAGTTGAGATTCGCTGCGCGCGCGGTGCAACAGTATTGCAATGCGCAATAGAACGATCAGCCACAACGCTTTTTTTTGCCATGAGTCCGAAATGTCTTCGAACGGTGCCTGGATAATTCTTCGTTGCGAACCAACAAGCACCGCGAGCAACGCCTGTTCGTTTTTCGGAAAACCTGCAAGATCCGCATGTTTCAACAAATATGCGGCGTGGTGATCGTGATGGGAATGCGCCACCGTCAAACCAATTTCATGCAGCCGCGCAGCCCAACCGAGTATCAGGCCCGCGAACTCTGCCTCAAGACCCGTTTGCGCAGCGACCTGTTTGTGTAGCATGGCTGCGGTTGTTGCAACGCGTTCCGCCTGATCCCGGTCGACACCCATGCGCTCCTCCAGCGCCCGCACTGTGCGTTCGCGTGCATCTTTTTGATGGAATCGCCCAAACAGGTCATACAAAAGTCCTTCACGCAGCGCGCCATCGGAGACACCCATTTTCTTGACGCGCAGGGTACCCATGACTTCAGCCAGGATCGCCACGCCGCCGGCGAAAACCGGCTTGCGAGCAGCATCCAGACCCGGCACGTTCAGTTTTGACACATGACCGGCGTCAATCATGTCGTCTATCAGCGCATTCAATCCCGCGATACTGATTTTGCCCGGAGCCACCCCTTTGTGTTCCAGTGCAAGCTGCGCCGCGCGGATAGTCCCGCTCGCACCCACCACTTTCCGGTACGCCTCCCGAAATCGCTTTTTGACTGGACGCATTTCAAGCCGGACGGCATCGCGTGCTTCATCGAAGCGTTTGCGACTCAGATGACCATCGGGAAAAAACCGGTCGCTGTAGCTGACGCAGCCCATATCCAGGCTCTCCAGTTTTTTCGCGTTATAGCCTTTGCCAATGATGAGTTCTGTACTGCCACCACCGATATCGATAACCAGGCGTGAGTCATCGCTGGGCGGAACACTGTGTACGACACCAAGATAGACAAGCCGCGCTTCCTCAACACCGGATATCACTTCAATCGGGTGCCCCAGGGCCTCTTGTGCACGTTTGAAAAACTTTTTGTTTTTTTGCAGGCGGCGAAAGGTATTGGTGCCGACGACACGGATTGCGCCGGCTTGCATGTCCCGCAATCTTTGGCCAAAACGCTCAAGACAAGCCAGCGCGCGTTTTTCTGCGGCTTTGTCCAACGCCCCCTGCTCGTCCAGACCACGGGCGATCTGAACCATTTCCTTGAGTCGATCGATAAATGTGAGATGCCCGCTGGCTTGCCGAGCGACGACCATGTGAAAGCTGTTGGAGCCCAGGTCGACTGCCGCGATAATTTCAGGTACCGCGCGAGCGTTCATAAATCAGATGCGTACGATGTTTATGTACCGAAATCCTAAACCGTAAAAGAAGAACCACAACCGCAGGTGGTCGTTGCATTTGGATTGCGTATGATGAACTGTGCGCCTTCCAGATCTTCCTTGTAGTCAATTTCTGCACCCATGAGATATTGCACGCTCATGGGATCGACCAGCAAGGTAACACCATCGTTTTCGACCTGGACATCACCATCCTCAATATTTTCATCGAATGTAAAACCGTACTGAAAGCCCGAGCATCCACCGCCACTGATAAACACGCGCAGCATAAGCTGGGGATTCTTCTCCTCGCGTATCAGCTCACCAACCTTGCTGGCGGCGGCATCCGTGAATACCAGAGGTACTGGCGCGGCGGCGGTTTGGCCTGTTGTCATTTGTTCACTCATATCTCTATATTCTATACTAATGACGGTATTTCAAGGGTCTGGCTTGACTTAAGACCGGCGCGGAATGCCCATATTGGGTTGTTCCGTGACGCTGCTGTCATCTTTCTGTTTCACCAGGCGGACCTTGTTGGGCGGCTGGTGAATCATCTGCCCGTTCACCTCGGCGCCTATCGCCATTTCAATCAACTCGTAATACACATTGCCAATCACCCTGGCACGAGTACCAAGCATGATTTTTTCAGATGCGATGACATCGCCCTTGACCGTTCCATTAAGAATCACGCTGGGGCATGTGACGATACCTTCAACACAACCCTGCTCGCTGATGCTGATCAGCGCGCCTGATTCATCATCGGCAGTCAGATTTCCGACGATATGCCCATCAATATGAAAACCACCG
>CBDUSC010000303.1:0-2991 GCA_965369735.1 uncultured bacterium | reverse complement strand
CCGGAAAATCCGAGCCGGCCGCAACAATGGTTCCCTGATCAAGAAAGCTACGCCATGCATAAGCACCCTTTATGCGCTCCGCACCAACCCGGTTTTCCGCCATGTTCATATCGCTGGTTGCATGCGTCGGTTGCATGGCTGCAATCACGCCGAGTTTCGCAAATCGTGGAATATCATCCGGCGATACCACCTGTGCGTGTTCAATACGATTTCGATGCATGCCATTGGATTTCTTTTGAGCCGCCTCCAACGCATCGAGTGCAACTCGATTACCGCGGTCACCAATCGCATGAATATTGACCTGGAATCCTTTGCTGACCGCCTTGTCAACCATTGCATTCATCCGGCCCTGATCAAAAAACAGCAGACCGCGGTTGCCCGTGTCATCGGAATATTCATCGATCAATGCGGCACCACGACTACCCAGTGCTCCATCGGCATACAGCTTCACACTTCGGACGGTAAGCCGATCGTCACGGTAACCAATCAACGGTTCATTCATGGCGTCCAGATTTTCATCGGCGCCTGACAACATGCCATATATTCGAACGGTCAGTGCGCCACTATCAGCAAACGCCCTGTACCGATTGATGTCAGCAATGCTGATGCCTGCATCATGTACCCCCGTCACGCCCAGGCTGTTTAACTCAAGAAGCGCCATACGCAAGGCACGATTCATATCTTCCGGGCTCGGCGCGGGTATCGTTGTCCGGATCAGGGCCATTGCCTTGTCGACAAATATCCCGGTTGGTTTCCCGGTATTGTCCCGGATGATTTTCCCCCCGGCGGGCGAATGTACGCTTCGATCGATGTTTGCCTGTTGCATCGCCAGCGTGTTTGCCCAGCCTGCATGTCCATCAACGCGACGCAAAAACGCCAGGCGGCCCTGTGTCACCTCATCAAGATCGCCTGCCGATGGAAATTCTTTTACCGGCCAAAGTTCCTGGTTCCAGCCTCGCCCGGTTATCCAGGAACGGTTCGGGTTGGCCTCTGCGTACACGCGAACCCGGTCCAGTGCTTCCTGTTTGCTTTGCGTTCCCGTGAGATCGAGTTCGGTGCGTATCCTTCCGAGATTCCCGATATGCCCATGAGCATCTATCAGACCCGGTATGACAATGGCCCCGTCGAAATCGATCTTTCGTGCGCCACCGGGTATCTCAATACTGCCAAGGCGGCCAGATGCAACCACGCGCCCGTCGGCAACAAGCATGGCATCAATGCGTTGCAGTTCGCTGTTTATCCAGCTATAGCCCTTGAAATTGTGAAACAGAACGGATTGTGCCAAAGCGGGTATCGCGAAAAAGAATAGCGCGCCCATTGCAATGGATTGCTCAAGAATTCGCCAGATACGTGCTCCGCGAACAGCTGACCCCATGATGCGCCCTTTCGGCATTACCCAACGTGACGCTGGATAATAACTGAAAGCGCGGCCTGTATTCGCGAACAGCTTTTGTCAGTTGGTATGGCGGCTGGCGCGATCGCTGATCCGACCATGGCTCAGTGTATGATTTGCCGCCGATGGCTTTGCGCGCCGCAGCATGTTCAGCGTAGCCGCGCGCTTCATCCGCGCCAGCAGCAGATCACGACTGACTTTTTGCAAACGATTCATTCAATGCACACCTCTATTAACATCAACATAATGACCTTCTTGCTAATGTTTGATGCGCTACACGCACCAATGGTTTCTTCCGTTTATCGCACGCCAGTATGAAGCTGTGGGTACCTGGCACATAAGAATCCCGGAGTTTTTGTTTTTTTGTTTATTTTTCATATAGTTACATTTGTTCTCGCACAACGACCACCAGCCGTGTGCGCATCCGGGTTTATGGTAAATAGGCCCCGATGACAAAATTGTGAGGCAATCGATGGGTATTGTCGGGAAGGCCGCAGTCTAATATCCTTGTAGTCTGAAGGCGCGATACCTGAACCGGCGATTATCGATGAACTGGCGAATTACAACTGCAATCATGCCCGTGTTGCCGTTTTTTGCAGCGGCATCATTGGCGGCTGATCCTTCCGAAACGGCGGCGGATATCTCTGCCTCTGAATCGGCGGTTGAGCAGTCCTGCGCGCCGGGCAACGCTGCGGCCACAGATGAGTGCGACATGGTATCGCCGTACTCGTTTGATTTGTCAGAATGGGTCAATCAGCCAGTCATACCGGATCATCTCAATGTTGTATACGAGGCTGAATCCGGGAACCCCGATGATGCCGAATTCCGGTCAAACCGCGGTACTCGAAACGAACAAATGCTTGGTCTCGATTTTCAGGATAACGATGACTGGGTTCAGAGGCTCAAGGATATTGACGATCTGTCGGTCATGACATTCTGGCAAACCGAAGCAACCCATTTATTCCTTGGCGTCGGCGATGATGGGATGCCCGGCGTGCATCTCAAACAGCGCGAGATCAAAGACGGCCGGACGGGTGAGCAGCGCAAACTGTACCGCGGCACCAACGATGATGGCCGGCCGCTGGTCCACTCCCAGTCGCTCAATTACAACGTACCCGATCTCAGCAAGGGCTACCCGAAAACCGCAAGCGAAGAACCTGACACGGAAGAGTAAACCTCCCGAGCCAGTGCTGGTGGCAATAAACCGGAATTACCTGTTATTCCTGCTGGCCTCGCGCACAGCGCGAAACTCGCTATCCGGATACCATTCCGGGAATTGATCCGAATTGGCTATTTGCGAACCGAGTTCGTAATAGAGCTGCAGATCCTCCAGCGCGGCACCCATGTCCCAGCGCGGATCAAACTCGTCGCTTACCTGGTGGTAACGCTTTTTGCGATAGTCGTTGGCCTGCTCCTGACCCCATTCGAATCCATGCTCACGGTCATCCAGACCGGATTCAGCATAAAAAGCGGGGACACCCTGGCGGGCAAAATTAATGTGATCCGAGCGAAAAAAGTAACCTTTTTCAGGTGAGGGCTCGGGTCGCAGCTCACGACCCTGGCTGGGCTGCGCAATGTCGATGCGGTCGGGGGCTACA
>CBDUSC010000302.1:0-3001 GCA_965369735.1 uncultured bacterium | reverse complement strand
GTTATGAACGTGACTTTACCAGCATGTTATCTCTGCAAAACGAAATTGCGCGGGCTATTGCGCGTGCGGTTCAGGCCAAAATCAGACCCGAAGAAGAAATCAGATTACTGACCGGTCAAATAATCAATCCCGATACTTACGACGCTTATTTGCGGGGTATGTTTCAGCTACACAAGGAAACACCAGAAGGCTACCGCCGCGGTATAGAAATCATGACTGCGGCAGTCGAAAACGATCCGACCAGCGCGCTGACCTACTCAGGTCTTGCATACGGTCATGCCAAGCTCGGCCACAATGCCTTTGGCGTCGCTGGGGCTGCGCCGCGGGCAAAAGCGGCAGCATCAAGAGCCCTTGAACTCGATGACACGCTCGCCGAAGCGCATTTGGCGATGGGCATGTATTACCTGTATTACGAGTGGGATTGGGAAAATACCGAGAAATACCTTTTCAAGGCAATAGAACTCAACCCCAGCCTGACATTCGCCCATTACCATCTTGCCTGGTACTACGAACTCATCCACGACACTGAAAAAGCACTGTTCCACGGGGAAATCACGAAGGATCTCGATCCGCTGTCACCTTTTTATACCGGCTGGCTTGCATCTCAGTACCGCAGCGCTGGCTTTCATGAAAAAGCACTTGCAGAAGCCATAGCGACGGTGGAATTCACGCCTGGCTTTCCCGTTGGCTGGTTTGTACTGGGTGTGATATATGCCGAGACAGGTGAATTCGACAAAGCCATTGCAGCGCATGAGCACCTGCGCGAAGACCCTTTGTTTTCGTGGGTCCGGGGAGCCACATACGCGATGTCGGGCCAGGCCGACAAGGCACTGGAAATTATTGAGCAACTTGGCGAGGATCGCAGAGCCGCGCTGCCCAAGGCTATTATCTACACGGCTCTTCGCGACAAGAAACAGATCTACAAATGGATGGAAATCACAAAGGAAGAACGGCAGGCGTGGTATCCGTGGCTGATCACCTGGTTCCCGCAAGGAAAATTCATGCATGAGGAACCGCGTTGGCAGGAATTCGCAAAGGAATTGAATCTCGAATTACCGGAAAGCTGAGGTCTACATCAGTTTCGCGGGGTGCTGAAGAATCATTTTTCGAAGGGCGCAGACTTCCGTTTTTTTCTCCATCATGAATACGCTCAATGGATCCTGCCAGCCGCGCTTTTCTGCGACCAGGCATTCGCAATACATGGCAAAGTATTCGTCGTACGCAGTTTTGTATTTTGAAAACCAGGATCCTACCCGCGGATCGCCAAGCTTTCTCGCCAGGAACCGTGCGCACATGGAGCTCGCTTCCGAGCTGACATACCGTGAATGCTCGGTCACTACCGATCGAACGTAGTCCCGGTGTGGATGGAGACTCTGGATCAACAACTTTCTGTCTTTGCCCCGGATTCCGGTTGCACTGAGATACCGCGTGACCGCCCCGGATGATACCAGCGACAGGGTTGTCGCCCTGAGATCATGAACCTGTTCCTCGCTTGAACTCGCACCGCCGATTTCTTTCATCAAACGGGAATGGCGACCTTCCCAGCTCATGTACCGCTGGTATCGCTCCTTCAGTGATTGCGCAACAGATTTTTGGCGCTCCGTTCCGCCCGTTACCGCATAAGCGATGAGTGACTCGGATTCTTCCATGAGGTCTCGGTGGTCGAGCGCCCACGTTATTTTTCTGTTATTGAGTCGCACCTCTGAATATTATAGACCTTACATACAACCGCAGAATAATCGTTTATTTATCAATGACTAACGGACAGTCATGGTGACCTTTGTTTACATAATCTGCGTGTCAGTAACCACGGCGAATATCGACAATGTTCAGAAGTTTTTCACCCCGCACATAGCGTCTTAGATTTTCAACTGCGATGAGATAACCGCGTTGGCGCGCATCGGTGGTGCTTCCCGCCACATGCGGCGTGATGATAACGCCGGGCATTTGCCAGAGTTCATGATCGGACGGCAATGGCTCGGGGTCCGTTACATCGAGACCCGCGCCTGCCAGCCTGCCCGACTCCAGCGCGGCAACCAGATCATCGGTAACCGTCGTTTTGCCCCGGCCAACCGTCACGTAATACGCACCCGGTTTCAGTGCATCAAAAAACTTTTTGTCGACGATACCGTTTGTGGCGCCAGTCAGTGGTAATGCATTCATTACAAAATCGGCATCGGCAGCCAGTCGATACATTTCATCGGACAAACCAACATAATCGACAAAATCGGGGCCGTTACGGCTTGAATTCCGGGTCGCTGTCACCCTGACGCCCAGTGCGGAGGCACGGCGTGCGATTTCTGTACCGATGCCACCCAGGCCAAGGATCAGCATGCTGCGGCCATAGAGGTTCCGGGACCGACCGGGCCTGCCCGAACCCCTTTGCCATTCATTTCTGAGTTGGTTGCGATGATAAACATCCAGGTTTCGTGTCAGCACCATCAGCAATGCAATAGCGTGCTCAGCAATATCCGGACCTGAGATTCTTTGATTGTTGGTCAAGACAAAATCGTAATCTTCAATGCCGGCCAGTTGCGTACATCGCTCTACACCAACCGTATAACTGTGTATCCAGCGCACTTCCTTTGCCGCATCCAGAATTCGCTTGTTACAAAACCCAATGACAACGTCAACATCAGCCAGCGTATCGGTACCCTCCTGAAAACCCTCGAACGGGACAATCTCTGCATCGCCCGCCACGCTCCTGAACATCCCCATCAATTTATCGCGTTGATTCTTGTTGCTCGCTCTGATCAGTACCGCCACTTTTTCCGGTTTGCGCCACCTCGCGTTATCGCGAACAGGTTCACTGGCCTCGCGCAAAGACAATTCCTGTATAACCTCTACGGCGGCAGGATCCGCATCCTGGGCCGGTGCTACCAAAGGCGCGAATGCCAACAGACAACCGGTAACCCACATGCAAACAGGTTTTTCAGTCATGCATATTTCCATCCATTGATTGTCCTAGTGCTCGCCGCCCGCCATTTCTTCGATACGCTGC
>CBDUSC010000301.1:0-3001 GCA_965369735.1 uncultured bacterium | reverse complement strand
ATCGCCTCAGCCTTGTCGAGGTGGCGTTCGCGCCGTCCGCGCAAATACTTGGCCAGGAAATGCACCGTGTCATCCACAATAATGCCGATAGACGTGGCCGATACGGTTGCAGCCGCCATGCCGGCCTGGCCAACCAGTAAAGCCCAGATGCCGTACGTCATCAGGATGGGCAGGACATTCGGTATCAGGCTCATGGTTCCAAGGCTGATGCTGCGCAACGCAATCACGAGAATCATGGAGATCAGCACCACGGCAATCACGTTGCCGAAAATCATGGATTTGATATTGCGCTCGGAGATATATGCAAACATCACGGTTGCCGATGTCGCTCTGGCTCTCATATGATCCGGGAGATTGGCAACCATCCACGCATCCGCGCGATCGAGATAACTGCGTAAACCGACCGTAGAACCCACGCGCGCTGTTGCCGTGACGCGCGTTGATGATTTGTCGATATTGATACGGTCATTGAGATCCAGGCCATAGGGCAACGACAATTCATACAGGAACAGATATTGGGCAGCGAGCTGCCGGTTATCCGGCAAGCGATAATAATCCGGGTCGTCCTCATGCAGGTTTTTGTTCAGGCGTTTCATGATGTCGGTGATTGAGTAGACATGCTGGATCTCGGGTTGCTCGCGTAGCCAGCGGGTGAATTTTTCCAGATTTTGTAAATACTCGGGGTCGCTGATTCCTTCCGGGCCGGTTGCCTCCACCGAGTACTCGATAGGGTACGCGGCGGGGAGTTGCTTCAGCGTGAAATCCGAATCCCGTCGGAACTCGATACGACGATCAAAATACTTGACCCATTCATCGTTGAGATCAAGCTGCGGTACTGCCGCAATAAATATTACTGCGATGATGCTGCCAATCCACAGTATCGGTTTGCGTTTGTCGATGACGGTATCGGCCAGCGAATCCATGATCCGTTCACCAAGAGTATTGCCTTCGCCGGTTGCCCTGGCATTGACAGGTAACAGCGAAATGAACGCTGGCAGGAAAGTGATTGAATACAACCATGCGGCAAAAATACCGACCGCGGTGATGTTGCCAAGATCATGAAACGGTGGTGCGTCGGAAAAATTCAGCGCCAGAAAACCAATAATCGTCGTGAGGCTGGTTACACTGATCGCCAGGAAGTTGATGCGCAACGATTCCCGCAGGGCTGTGTCTTTGTCCATGCCGTCGCGCATGAATGTAAGCATGGACACAAGGATATGGATGGAGTCCGCAATCGCCAGCGTCGTGATGATAGTCGGCGCGGATAAGGAAATCGGTGTCAGCATGACACCGGCGTGACCAATGGCGCCCATGGCGGTGACGCTGGATATTATGATTACCAGGAACGCCCCAATGGTTCCCGTAATGCTGCGCAAAACCACCAGCATTGCGAGGAACAGGATGAGATACATCGCCGGTATGAGTGTCGCCGCATCTTTGCGCCCGGATTCGGCAAACGACGCATTCAGCATCGACAAGCCGGTGAGGGCGATCGTAACTTCCGGGTACTCGGCGCGGATTTCGTCCGCCAGGTCACGCGCATAACGCACGGCTTCCAGCACTTCATCGCTATGCACTTCCGGGTAATGCAGGGTGACGTTGACGGCGGTGGCGCTCAGATCCTCATTCAGGATCCGGTGATAGATCAACGGCTCGGAGGTGGCGATCCTGGCTTTTTCGGCGAGCGTCGCCGCATCCATGTTGATGCCATCGCGCACCAGGTCCTCGACGATCAGTTCATCACCGTCTGCATGCGTGTGCTGGAAATTTGTGACCGAGTCGACGCGCAACACATGAGGGACTTGCCAGGAGCGCTCGGTCAGCTTTTCGACCGCCTCCATGATGCGCGGCGTAAAAACCTGGTTGTCATCGGGATTGATCAGGAAAAAGATGTTGTCGTTTTTGGTGTAGGTATCCTGGAAGTTATCAAAGGCGAGCAATTCGGGGTTCTGCGGCCCGAAATACGACCGGTAGTTGGTGGACAGACCCAGACCGGTCACACCCGAGCCCAGCGTTCCAAGCACGACCAGGCACAGAAGGATTGTCAGCCATGGGCGACCCATGGAGAAATCCGCGATTCTGAGCGCAATACGGTCGCTGGCGGTGAGGTGATCGGGGTGCAGGGGTTGTTGTGTCATTGACGAAACTATACGGACTGGCGTACCTAATTTCGACCATGTAGCGCCCCGGTCGTGCCGTTGATTTGCCTCGCGTATACTGGCGCGCCATGCCCTATCCACGTTATACCGGGCCAAAACCGGCCCAGTTTACAAGGCCCCCGATCATTATCGGTGGTTGCGGCCGCTCGGGGACAACGTTGCTGTTGTCGGTGTTATCGGCTCACCCCCGGATTTGTGCGATACCGCAAGAGACCTATGCATTTTGTGTATCAGCTTACGAATCATCGCCATCTACCGAGCCGAAACTCCATATCGAGAAGTTCTACAAAGGCCTGGAGCAATCCGATATCCCGCCGGGGTTCAACCGGTGGTGTGAAAAGGCGCCAAAGAATGTGTTGTTCTTTGGCCCGATACTGGATGCATTTGGAGAGGATGTCAGGTTGATCCACGTGGTGCGCGATGGTCGTGATGTGATCACTTCAAAGCACCCGCAAAACCCGAACAGTTTCTGGGTCACACCCGAGCGCTGGATCACGGATGTATCAGCCGGCCTTGAATACGAGGAGCACGAGCAGGTGTACACCCTGCGGTACGAAGACCTGGTGCTGGATTACGAGGCCACCATCCGCAAAGTCATCGGGTTCATCGGTGGTGATTTCGATGACCACATGCTGGATTGGCACAAGTACGCCGTGGTCCGGCAAAACGTCGCCTGGGAAGGCGAAGTAAAGGATATGTATGGCAGCTCCATCGGCAGATGGAAAGACCCTCAATACGCCGATCTGATCGAGCAATTCACCAGCGACGCCAACGTCGCCACCCTGCTTGAGCGCATGGGCTATATATAAAGGAGTTGACGGTGCCGGTGTTAGCCTAATTAG
>CBDUSC010000300.1:0-3011 GCA_965369735.1 uncultured bacterium | reverse complement strand
CGGGTCGAACACAAGCGCTGCATCGTTGCCACGGGGTGTTACCGCCAGTGGCGAAGCAAGCGGAGAACAAAACCAGACCGCTAATGCAGACGCTGATCCCGCCACCGGACATCTGCGTGCATTGCCCATTACTGACGCACCCGATCCGAGTGCAATCGAAGCCGCGATAACAGCACCGGATGCGCTGCAGGGCACGCCATCTGCTGCCATCGCAGGCGAAGGTGACTTGCCCGGCGAAACTGCTGAGGACACGTCATTTGCAGATGCGGGCGTGGTCTTGCCAGCGTCGGGTGAAATCAAAATCGCGACGACCGGCGAGCGATCAACGGCTGCAAAGACGAACAGCACAATTATCAATGAGCTGTCGGTACGCTACGGACCCGCACAAGCGCAATACGCAGCAGCATATTTCCGCGAACTGGATCAGCAAGGACGCCAAAATGAATAACAACGGTCAACTGAACACCAAAGTAGTCGATGATGCCGCCGCAGATTTTGCGCGCCTTCGCGAGGCTTTGAACGCCGTGATTGTCGGGCAGGATACCCTGATTTTCGATGTACTCACCGCCTGCCTCGCGGATGGTCATGTGTTGCTCGAGGGTTTGCCGGGTCTTGGAAAAACACATCTTGCAAAAGCGCTCGCGGCTGCGCTGGGCCAGAAGCTGTCACGTATCCAGTGCACACCGGATCTGATGCCCGCAGATATCACCGGCAGCGAAATCCTGATCCATGATGACAGCGGTTCGCAGCGTTTCGAGTTCCGCAAGGGGCCGGTATTCAGCGACATCGTGCTGGTTGATGAAATCAACCGCGCGACACCAAAGGCACAGTCTGCCCTGCTGGAAGCCATGCAGGAACGCCAGGTCACGTGGGCCGGCCAGCAACATCCGTTGCCACCACTGTTTCGGGTTCTTGCAACCCAAAACCCGATCGAGCTGGAAGGGACTTACCCGCTGCCGGAGGCACAGCTTGACCGCTTCATGTTCAAGGTCCGTGTTGCGTATCCCGATCAGGATGGCCTGACCGCCATGTTGAATGTCTCGCTGGATGAAGAACCCGCCGATTCCATGTTGCAGGTTCTCCATCAGGATCGCCTGCTGGATCTGATGCAGCTTGCACGTTCGGTCATCATTGCCGACCCGATCCGCGATGCCGGTGTGCGATTGATATTGTCTACCCAGGGGGCAAACCGTGGGCAAAACGCTGGCGATATTGCCGCGAAACATTTCCGCTATGGCGCAAGCCCGCGCGCACTGCAGGCCATCATGCGCGCGGCGCGTATCGTCGCGCTCGCTGATGCGCGCGCACATGTCGCACTGGATGACCTGCGCCAGGTTGCAAAGCCAGCGCTAAGACACCGCATCTTGTTGAATATCGACAGCGAAATCGCCGGTCTGGATATCGATGTGCTGCTCGACGAGCTGGTTTCGGACTGGCAAAGCCAAATCGCCTAGTCGGATGGCTATGATCAGCAAGCAACACATTGCATGGCCGGCAGAATCCGATCTGCATCACCTTGCCCCGGTTGCACAAAGAGTTTTGCGCGCGTTGCCACGCATGTCACCGGGCCACACACCGACACGCAATCGCGCCGGCCACGGTCTGGAGTTTCTCGATCACCGTGCATACGTCGCCGGTGACGCCCTGCGGGATATTGACTGGCGTTTGAGCGCGAGATCGCGGCATCCGTACACACGAAGGTTTGAAGACGAAGCCAGCACCGACTGGGTGGTGTGTATCGACGCCAGCCTGTCCATGCAGACACCGGATGCGGGTAAATGGATCCTGGCCGCACAACTGGCGGCATGTTTTTCCTATTTATTGCTCGACAGCGGCAGCCGTGTATCCATCGTGGTCCACGACAAACGGGTTCGCACTCACCGGCCGCTGGGTCGCGGGAGAAAACAGTATCTGGGTATTTTGTCTTTGCTGGAAAATGCAGGGCTTGCTGATAACAAACCCGCCGGTGCGGAACAACCAGGATCGGACCCCGGGTGCTGCCAGCCATTTATCCCCGATCGCGCTGCGCTGTGCGTGATTGGCGATTTTTTGAGCCCCGATTTTTTTGAACCTGGTTTGCGACGTCTTACGACAAAAGCCAGGCCACCGATACACATGATCCAGGTGATCGATCGCAGCGAGTTTTCCAGGCTGGCGGATGGCGCGCTGGCCCTGCGTGACAGCGAAACGCATGCACAGCGCGATGTTTCGGTCACCGCCGCGTCCCGGGAGTCAGCGGAAAACAATCTGCAGGCATTGTGCGACCAGTTGTCACAATGGTGCCGCGAACAAGGTATCCACTACGCCTGCACCGATACACAAAGCGACTGGCTGACGACGATGAGCATGCATCTTCGCAGCCTGGATAACCGGTATGCGCTGGCTGTCTGAACCCGCCTGGCTGTTTGCCCTGATGGTCATCCCGGCGATCTGGTGGCTTCACCGGTTTCGCAGCGAGGACAGGACATACCGCGTATCGGCATTGTTCCTCTGGCCGCAAATATCGACAACTACCGCCGGTACTCTGCAAAAAAACCATGCGGATATCATCTGGTGGTTGCGTGCAACCATCGTATCCGCGCTTGTCGTTGCACTGGCAGATCCGCTGGAGCCTGCCCGTCGTCCGATTACCGTATGGGTGGATAATTCCATCAGTATGTACACGCTTGAAAATGGCGACACCCGCCTGTCACATGCGCTGAGAATGCTGGATGAGCGACTTGCCACGGAGCAGTACTCGCTGGTGACAATAAGGCCGTTATCCAACCCCATGCAGTCATTTTCGTTGCCCGCGACACATGGCACGCAGCACTACCAATTCCTGACAGACCGGTTTGGCCAACCCGGTGGTGAACCCGATGCGCCAGCGACAACCCGTATCGAAACCGCAAGCCGTCACTGGGTCATTACCGACACTGCCGACAAACACCTGAACTTCTGGATCAGCAAACTTTCACCGGAACAGGTCATTTCCTTTGGCAGCGAGTCAAATAATCTTGTACTGGGTGATT
>CBDUSC010000299.1:0-3017 GCA_965369735.1 uncultured bacterium | reverse complement strand
GGTGAGGTGGCGAATACCTTCTATTTTGTAAAAAGCGGAAGCATCGCAGTGGAAATACCCGCCATCTATGGCCCTGCATTGCGGGTTGCGACCATAACAGATGACATGATTCTCGGCTGGTCATGGATGATCGATCCCTATGACTGGGATTTTCAGGCGAAGGCCTACGAAGACAGCACACTGATTGAATTCGATGGAAAAGCGATTCTGACTCACTGTGGCGAGGACGCCGGCTTTGGCTACGAGGTATATCGCCGGTTTGCACACCTCATGTCCGAGCGGCTGCTCGCTGCGCGGCAGACCATGATGGAGCAATGGAACCCGTCCGGCTTTGCCTGAAACCCGGTGGGCAACAGGGGTAACTATGGGCTTTTGTATATGGTTCCACCTTTCATGACGAACTGAACGTCTTCGAGCGTGCGGACGTCATCCAGCGGGTTACCTTTTACCGCGATCATATCCGCGAGTTTGCCCTCGACCAGTGCGCCGCGATCATCGACCCCGAGCAGCTCAGCGGCAACAAGCGTTGCGCTGCGTATAACATCGATAGGTTCACGACCGCGCTTTACCTGCGAGTGAAATTCCCTGGCATTCAGGCCATGAGGATAAACACCCGAGTCGGTGCCAAACGCGATTTTGAGATTATTCTCGATCGCCAGTTGGAAACTTCTCTCCGCAATCGGTTGCAGATCTTCGGCTTTTTTGCGTATTTGTGGCGGCAACAGCGATAGATCCATGCCATCGACAAGATACATGTTGGGAACCACAAAGGTATCGTGGCGTTTTATTTCGCGAATGTTGTCCTTCGTCAAGGTGCTTGCGTGATCGATCGAGTCGATGCCCACGCGCGCGCTCACAAGGATGCCTTCCGCGCCATGAGCATGCGCGGCGACCTTGACACCATGCCGTGCGGCTTCTTCGACAATGACTGTTAGCTCTTCTTCGCTGTACTGCAGGGCACCCGATGGTCCTTCGAATGACATGACACCCGCGGTCGCGCATACCTTGATGACATTGGCGCCGTGCTTTATCTGATAACGCACCGCTTTCAATACTTCATCGGCACCATCGGCCACGCCGGTTTGCGGGCTGCCTTCAAGAACGCCCGGCGCATAACCGGTGAGATCACAGTGGCCACCGGTAATGGATATCGCATGGCCGGCGGTGAACATTCGCGGGCCGGGTATAAGGCCTTCCTCGATCGCGTGCCTGACTGCAACATCGGGCATGCCGCGCCAGCTGCCGAGATCGCGGATCGTTGTAAAACCCGCCATCAGAGTTTTCTTTGCATTTACAGCACCACGTATGGCCCAGTCCGCCGCGGTTTCGCGTGATGCCTCGACATCCCAGTCGGGGACTACATCCAGGGTGATATGCGTGTGCACATCCATCAGCCCGGGCAGCAGCGTGACATCGCCAAGATCGGTACGCGCACCCGTCGCCGGTATGACCAGGGAATTGATACTCAGAATTTTGTCGCCATCGATGACAAACACGGCGGGTGATTCAATGCGTCCGGTGTTGACGTCCAGATATCGATCTGCGGTGATGATTTGTACGCCATCAGCCTGTGTGACAGTTGTACATACTTGAGCCAGTAAAAGTATGACCAGATACCAAACAGAACGTCTCATCGCGATGCCCCCGGTGTTTTGACTTATTTCGAAGGGGGCAATATACCTTATATATGTATCCTGTCATGCCTCCGGGAATCATTCAGCTGGTGCAGTCGAACTTGCCACCGGTGTATATGAGCGCGCAGATTGGGAAAAACGCGGTCACCAGAAGAGATTCTCCCAGCCGACCTGCGGTCTTTTCCTGGTCGTACTCCTTGCGTTCGATCGATATGATGTTGGTGACGGGGACATTGGCTCCGCTGCCTATCAGGCGATCACCTTCAATAGAGTCGATTTCCATGTACAGGCGGTAGCCGCTGCTGAAGGTGAGCACGACTTCGTCTCCGGGCTCGAGTTTCGAGTGTTCAGCCAGCGGGACAAACTGCATGCTGGTGCAACCCGCCGCGATGAGCTGGCTGGTTATGCAAAACACAATGAGTGCCTGTTTTATGGTGTTTTTCAGCGTTTTCATGCGTGGCCCCTGCCTGTCCTGTGCGCGGTTTGTAGGGGCCAATATTGACAAAACCCTGCCTACAAGCGGTTCACAGCCTGCATACAGGCCACTTACATCTATACTGTTGGGATGATCGAATACCGCTACAGGGCCTTTATCAGCTACAGCCACTCCGATGAGCAGTGGGCGGCGTGGCTGCACAAGACGCTTGAAAAGTACAAACCGCCAAAGCACCTGATCGGGGAGATCGGTGGTCTTGGACCCATCCCCGCCAAGTTGTCACCCATATTCCGCGATCGAGAGGACCTGGCCAGCGCCACCGATCTGAGCGAAAAAATCTACGATGCGCTGGAACACTCCGCTGCACTCATCGTTATTTGTTCCAAAAAGTCGGCGAAGAGCAAATACGTCAACGACGAGATCCTGCAGTACAAGCGTCTGGGAAACTTTCACCGTATCTTTTGCCTGATCGTCGATGGTGAACCCTGGGCGTCGCAGGATCCGGATACGCAGGCTGATGAGTGTTTCCCGAAAGCACTGCGGTACCGGCTGGGTGATGACGGTGAGCTCTGCGATGAATTTGCCGAGCCCATCGCAGCAGATGTAAGACCCGGCAAGGATGGCAAGCTAAACGCAAAGCTCAAGATTATTGCGGGCATGCTCGGTCTTGGCCTGGATGCATTAAAGCAGCGAGAAGCGCACCGGCGTCATGTGCGCATGATGATCATCACCGTGTCTGCAATTGTAGGCATGGTGATTACAACGGGTCTCGCCACCGCTGCACTGATCGCTCGCGCCGAGGCCGAGCGGCAAAAGGTTCGCGCGGAACGTGAAACGGAAATCGCGCGGCAGACGACACAGTTCATGGTCGGGTTGTTTGAGATAGCTCATCCATCCGAATCGCGTGGCCGTGAAATCACTGCGGTAGAAATTCTCGACAAGGGTGC
>CBDUSC010000298.1:0-3024 GCA_965369735.1 uncultured bacterium | reverse complement strand
CAGGGCTTTTCGCGCGCCATCCAGATCCAGCTTGTACAAAAGAAGCATTCTGCCCATGACCTGGTAGCCATCCGCCAGATCGGGGGCCAGATCTATGGCTTTTGCCGCTGCAACGCCAACCTTGTCGGAGATCAAATCCAGGTCGGCAAAATTATTGGTCACCAACTGTTCCCAGGCTCTCGCCAGACCGGCGTGGGCTTGTGCATATTCCGGATCCAGATCAACAGCACGTTGAAATGCTTCAACTGAGCTGCGAAGCGCCTTCTCATCGGAGCCAAGGTTGCGGTAATGAACACCCTGGAGATAAGCCTGGAAAGCTTCGGTATTGGTTGTTCCGCCGGCATTCAGGAGCACACTGGCATCGCCCAGCAATCGAACCTTCAGGGCTTCGGCGACCGATGAGGCAATCTCATCCTGGACCGCGAAGATATCATCCAGTTCGCGGTCATATGTATCAGACCAGAGATGATAGCCATCCGCGGCATTGATGAGCTGCGCAGTGATTCTGACCTGCAGACCCGATTGCCGTACGCTGCCTTCGAGTATGGATGCAACACTGAGTTTTCGCGCGATCTCGGCGATGTCGCCGGTTTTGCCCTTGAAATGAAAGGACGAGGTTCGCGCGGCAACTTTGAGATCATCGATTTTTGCCAGAACATTGAGTAATTCCTCAGACAGACCGTCCGAGAAATACTCGTTTTCCTTGTCACCGCTCATGTTTACAAATGGCAGCACCGCAACGGATGCTTTGGCGGGGGCCGATACTTCATCAGCTACATCCAGCTTTTCATCATCGGGTCCCGAATCGTCTGGCTTGGTATCGGCTTTCCCCGCATCGGGCAGTGTTTCGGCGGGGGATTCGGCTATGTCGAGCAAGTCTGCACGTTTCAAACCCGTCGGTGTCCAGTCAAAATGCCAGGCCATGACCAAAGACAACGGGAATCCAAGGATCAAAAGCAGGGCTACCAGGCGCACCACCCATTCCGGCAGCGCGAGTGCAGGTACCAGCACATCCGCGCCTTCCAGAATCAGCATGCCCACCACGAGATAAACGAGGGCGAGTCGAATAACCTTGCGGCGTTTTAGCTCCCCAAGAAAGGACATTTGCACATCGTGTTGATCCCCATACTTGCCCTGCATGGACAATCTGCACAGGAAGTCAATTGTCCTTTCAGCGATTCATATGATCACTCGCCAGCTACCCTTTCCACCTTGCACATAAAACATCCCCGCCGTGCATTGTGTACGTGTACATACTCGACCTCGGGGTCTTCCAGGAACTGATTCAAAAGCGATTTGCAATTTTGGCCATCAACGACATCGGCGGTACGCATAAAACCGTTTTTGTCGTATCCGCGCAGCGACAGCATTCGAGACGATAACTGTTTCGGTATTTCACCCACTGCCGAGTCATTTTCAGTAGCGGACTCGCGCACAAAAATGGGACCGGATCCACGATATGGACTGTCCACTGCATGGTGTTCGTGGTTTACAAGGATCAGAGTTTCACCCTTTTTTGCGTCCTGCAGACTTACCCGGCATGGGTAGCCTGAGTCACTGTCAGCTACATATTTTTTCATGCCGAGCTCGGCCAGCTCCTGGTCGCTTTTCGAAAAGCAGTCTCGATACAAAGAGGCCGGCAAGCCATTGATCTTGAAAGGCATAATGGTTCCTCGCATAATCCAGTCGAATCCTGACATCCATTAGGCCTGTAGCGGTTTTGGGAATACACCCGTATCTTGCTGTTTAATGATTATCCAAATGAGAATCGGTCTGTTAATTGTGGTCCTCGTGCTGGCCGGCTGTGCGTTCACCGGTGAGCGCAACCCGGTGCCAGCAGGATCGGTCGATAACGCGGTGATCGTGGGGATACCTGAAGCACGGTTCTGGGGTGATGAGAGCATCAAGACCTGGATGCGCGATTCGGATGCGCTTTCCGAGGAAGAGTATCGCCAGCGCAATTCCGGAATCATGAACCGGGAGCATGATTATCTCGCGCTGTCGGGTGGTTCGGCGAATGGCGCGTTCGGTGCCGGGTTGTTGAAGGGATGGACGGCGCGGGGTGATCGCCCGGAATTTGAGTTGGTGACGGGGATCAGTACCGGAGCGTTGATCGCGCCGTTTGCGTACCTGGGCCCACAATACGATGCACGTCTGGAACAAGCGTTTACGACATTGTCCACAAAGGACGTATACAAATCGGTGGGGTTGTTACGCTGGATCCGCAGCGAGTCGGTAGTCAATACCGAACCGTTCAGAAACAGGGTAGCCGAATATTTCGATGAAAAAATCATTGAAGAAATTGCCCGGGAACACGCAAAGGGCCGCCGTCTGTTTATCGGTACCGTAAACCTGGATGCCGGGCGGCCCGTGGTCTGGAATATTGGTGCGATTGCATCCAGCGATATGCCGAACAAAGTCAGCCTGATTCAACAGGTCATTGTTGCTTCCGCCTCGATTCCGGTTGTTTTCCCGCCCGAGCTCATCGAGGTCGATGTCAATGGAATGACATACGATGAGATGCATGTTGATGGTGGAACGGCGTCCCAGGTCTTTATATACCCGGCTGGTCTGGACTGGGGCAGGGTGATGGTTGATCTGGAGGTCCAGGGCACGCCGCAGGTATTCGTGGTGCGAAATGCGTACATGGAGCCCACCGAAGCCAGTGTGGACCGAAAGCTGCAGCCGATCGCCGGGCGATCAGTGAGTACCATGATTCGCCATCTCGGTATTGGCGATCTCTATCACATCTACTCACTGTGCCAACGCGATGGGCTGGATTTCAACTACATCAATATCCCATCCGAATTCACGCTCAAACCCACGGAGGCGTTTGACCCGGTTTATATGCGTGCATTGTTCGATCGTGGTTACGAAATGGCAAAAGCGGGTGGGTTCTGGAAAAAGCACCCACCAAACTATGAAGATCCGTATTGAATAGTTTATTGGGGGCACAAAAAAAAAGACGGGGCCGAAGCCCCGTCTCCCGTTCAGTCGGTTGTCAGTCCAGATTCCTGCGAGGTT
>CBDUSC010000297.1:0-3032 GCA_965369735.1 uncultured bacterium | reverse complement strand
CAAAAACAGCAAACACCGCCCAACTGCAATTCCGTGGTAACAGCCTGCAGCACAGGCGGCAAGTGACTGAAACGGCACAATCCGAAGTTGGCGATCTGTCGCAGCTCATTCTGAAGCATCCACGAGACGCGTTTGGCGATCAAAAGCGTGTCCGCGATCAATGGGCCGGTCTCAACTACCAGGCGTGCCCCGACTTTGAGCGGGCAATAACAGAATACGATGCATTTGCCCGGTCACTGGGTGACGCCGGGGTCACAATACACTGGCTGCCTCCAAACAATGAAACGACGCTGGATTCAATATATGTGCGTGATGCCAGCATCGTTTGTGATCGCGGTGCGATCCTCTGCAACATGGGTAAACCCGCGCGAGCAACCGAACCGGATGCACAAAGCAGTTCATACTCCGATGCCGGGATAGAGCTTGTCGGCGCCATCGGCGGGGATGGCAAGCTCGAGGGTGGTGATTTTTTCTGGCTGACGCCAGGGACCGCCGTTGTGGGTCTGGGCTATCGCACAAATGCCGAGGGAATCGCGCAGCTTGAGACGCTTCTGGCCGGCTGTATCGATGAACTCATCACGGTCCCGCTGCCGCACTGGAAAGGACCGGATGATGTATTTCATCTGATGTCCATGATCAGCCCGGTCGATACGGATCTGGCCGTGGTTTATTCGCCATTGTTACCGGTGTTTTTTCGCGAGGAGCTGCTGCGCAGGGGAATCGGCCTTGTGGAGGTGCCCGACGACGAATTCGCAAGCCAGGGCTGCAATGTACTGGCGCTGGGTCCGCGACGCTGCCTGGTCCTGGAGGGCAACCCGATCACCAAACAGCGGCTTGAACAGGCCGGCGCCGACGTGCTGACCTATACTGGTAGTGAAATCAGTATCAAGGGCGAGGGCGGCCCTACCTGTCTGACCCGTCCCGTATCGCGATACACATAACACGCCAGGCCGATTCCCGGCGCTCGACATTGATCCAGATCAATGAGTCGCTGTCCGGCGTGGCCTAGTCTGCGAATCACAAGAACATAACAACGAGGTTGGGGTCATGATAGATCCTGTCGCCATCGAAAACATGATGCTGGCCGCATTCGCCGGCGCCTTTGTCGTCATCGGCGGCGCGCTTTATGCATTGGTGTTTGCGTTTTCCAGAATGCGTGGTCAGCCACGATTGATGTGGTGGGCGTATGCCGGGTACGCGGTGCTTGCCGTATCCGCATTGGTCCTGGCGAATGTGCTGAATCTCAGAGGTTATTGGCAAATCCTCGTTGTTGTCATGCTGGTGGGTTACCTGCTGGCACCTTTTGGAATCTGGAACCTGTGTGTCGGTACGCATATTGCTGAACACGATGCCGACGATCACCTGGAAGAGGGGACTTGAGTATGTCCGATATACCTTGGTGGGCCAGTGAGGATCTCTGGCGCAAAACCGCGATCTGGGTAACTGCCGGCATGGCGGTGATTCTGATTTTTCTGACCTTTGACAGCGTTGCAAAAATCAAGGCCGGTACTGCGCGGGTTCCCGCGTACTCCGTGATCAATCATCGCATCGGGTATGTGATGGATGATGAACGCAATATGGAGGTGCCGGTTATTGGCGTTGAGGAGCCTTTGTTTGGCGAGGTGCTTGACGAAGAGCAGGCCAAAGAGCTTGTCACACTCGGCAAGCTCACGGTTCAGGCGAAAAACTGCATGAACTGCCATACCTTGCTGGGCAATGGTGCGTACTATGCGCCGGATCTGACCAAGGCCTGGCTGGACCAGGGCTGGATCAACCCGGCGGCGCGCGAGCAACTGATGCTCAGCTTCCTGATGGATCCGACCAGCAATGCCCGCACCTACGGGACCAACCGGCGCATGCCAAACCTCGGTATCACAGAAGAAGAAGCGCGCGGCATTATCGCTTTCCTCAAATGGATGTCATCCATCGATACCAACGGTTTCCCGCGTGGCTTTGAACCCATGGACCAGGAGGGCTGATCATGACTTTGGGAAAACTTGACAGTGCAAACCTCAACGGCGGGCAAAAACTGGCCGTTAAATACTTCAGCGTTGCCATGATCCTGTTTTTTGCACAGTGCCTGTTTGGTCTGTTGGCAGGTCTGCAATTCCTGAAACCCGAGTTTCTGTACAACGTACTGGATTTCAACGTCAATCGTATGGTGCATATCAATGCGATGATTATCTGGATGCTCTATGGGTTCATCGGTTCGGTTTACTGGCTTGTCGAGGATGAAGCGGGTGTGGAACTGGTTGGTCTCAAACTTGCGAACCTGAATTTCTGGGTCCTGACTTCAGCCGTTACAGTTGTTGTTGCTGTATTTTTGTTGGTCCAGACCGGGCCGGGCGAAATGTCAAGCATCTGGCTGATCAATGAGGGTCGCGAATATATCGAAGCGCCACGATGGGCGGATATCGGCATCGTCGTGTGCATGCTGGTTTTTTTCTACAACACTGCCGCGACATTTACGAAAGGTCGCTGGAGCGGCATATCCGGTGTGCTGGTGCTCGATCTTGTGGCGCTGGCGGGTCTGTATCTCGCGGGCATGTTTTTCACAACCAATATTTCGGTCGATCAGTACTGGTGGTGGTGGGTGATCCATATGTGGGTAGAGGCCACCTGGGAAGTGCTGGTGGGCTGCATCATGGCCTGGGGTCTGATGAAAACCCTGGGTGCGCGCCGCAAGATCGTAACGACTTGGTTATATATTGAAGTCGCATTGATGTTCGGTTCTGGAATACTGGGTCTGGGGCATCACTACTTCTGGATTGGCACACCCGAGTACTGGTTCAGTATCGGCGGTTTTTTCTCGGCGCTTGAGCCTATCCCGCTGGTCGCGATGGTGGTACACGCTGTGTACGATTCAGGTGTGCATCGCTTTCGAAATGCCAATCACCCGGCGCTTGCCTGGTTGATTGCGCATGCCTTTGGTAATTTCTTTGGTGCCGGTGTCTGGGGCTTTATGCACACGCTGCCGCAGATCAACCTGTATACCCACGGCACGCAGTGGACAGCATCGCAAGGCCACCTGG
>CBDUSC010000296.1:0-3034 GCA_965369735.1 uncultured bacterium | reverse complement strand
ATCACTGGGTGGCGGAGATGTGCATAGCCGAATTTCGGGTGTCACCGACTATCTGGCCGACAACGATGCGCATGCACTGGGCATCGCGCGGGACATCGTTGCCGGCCTCAACCGGGTCAAACAGGTTGCACTTGCGACGCGCCCGGTATCGAAACCGATCTGCGAACCCGGGGAAATCTATGGTGTCGTACCAACCGACACGCGCTACCCGTACGATGTCAGGGAAATCATCTCTCGCATTGTCGATGGCAGTGAATTCCAGGAATTCAAATCGCTGTATGGCAAAACCCTGGTCTGCGGTTTTGCGCATTTGCACGGTTACCCGATTGGCATCGTTGCGAACAACGGCATTCTGTTTTCCGAATCTGCATTGAAGGGCACTCATTTTATCCAGTTGTGCAACCGCAGAAGCATACCGCTGCTGTTTTTACAAAACATTACCGGTTTCATGGTGGGCAAAAAGTACGAGCACGACGGTATTGCAAAAGATGGCGCCAAAATGGTCAATGCGGTTGCCTGTTCAACAGTACCGAAATTTACGGTCATCATTGGTGGCAGCTTCGGCGCCGGCAACTACGCCATGTGCGGTCGCGCATATGCAGCGCGCATGTTGTGGATGTGGCCAAACGCAAGAATCTCTGTCATGGGCGGCGAGCAGGCGGCCAATGTCCTTGCCACGGTGCGCCGCGACGGCGCGGAAGCTCGTGGTGAGCAGTGGCCCGAATCCGAGCAGCAGGAATTCATGGACAAGATCCGCAATACATACGACACACAGGGCCACCCGTATTACGCGACTGCACGATTATGGGATGATGGTGTCATCGATCCGCTGGATACACGCCGCGTCCTCGGTCTTGCATTATCAGCAGCGCTGAACACACCGATTGACAGCGATCATCGCTACGCAGTTTTCAGAATGTAGACATGACAGACACCATTCATAGTCAATACGATGAACGCGGCGTAACCACGCTGACGCTCAATCGACCCGATAAACACAACGCATTCGACGACACGCTGATCGCGCATTTGACTGCCCAACTCAAGCGCATCAACGATGATGAGTCGGTTCGGGTAGTCATACTTACCGGCGCAGGAAAATCGTTTTCCAGCGGCGCCGATGTGGACTGGATGCGTTCAATGACCGGTTTCAGCCAGGATGAAAACTTCGAGGATGCTGCGCGCCTTGCCGAGCTGCTTTCTGTAATCAAACACCTGAACAAACCGGTCATTGCCAGGGTCAACGGGCATGCCTTTGGCGGGGGCGTCGGCCTTATCGCCTGCTGCGATATCGCAATCGGTGTGGACAGCGCAAAACTCGCGTTTACAGAAGTTCGCCTGGGTCTGGTGCCCGCGGTGATATCACCCTATGTGATTGCCGCGATCGGTGAGCGACAGGCGCGGCGATATTTTCTCAGCGCAGAAACCATAAATGCAACGCGCGCACACGAAATCGGTCTTTTGCATGAACTCACAACCGCAGATAAGCTCGACGAGACAGTCGGGGATGTGGTCGATGCATTGCTTGCCGGCGGTCCAAAAGCGCTGGCAGCCGCAAAGCACCTTGTTACTACAGTCACCGGCGCGCATGAAGAAGGGGATCAGAAACTGCGCAACAGGACCACGGAAATCATTGCTCAGTTGCGCGTGTCCGATGAAGGCCAGGAAGGCCTGTCCTCGTTTCTCGAAAAACGCCCGCCGCGCTGGCAGCGCTAAGCGCCACCATGTTTGACAAGATCCTGATCGCGAATCGCGGTGAAATTGCCTGCCGTATCATGGCAAGCTGCCGCAAAATGGGGATCGCAACGGTTGCGGTTTATTCCGATGCAGATCGCCATAGCCGCCACGTCCGTCATGCAGACGAAGCAGTGTGCATCGGGCCTGCGCCGGCCAATCGCTCCTACCTGGACATGGAACGAATCATCGCCGCAGCACAGGCCACGGGCGCAGATGCGATCCACCCTGGTTACGGATTCCTGTCAGAGAACGCAAAGTTTATTGCTGCATGCGAGGCATCCGGCATCACTTTTATTGGTCCGCGCGCCGACACCATTACCAGCATGGGTGCCAAAGACCAGTCCAAGGCGCTGATGCAACAAGCGGGTGTCCCTGTGGTGCCCGGTTATCACGGCGACATACAAGAGGCACAAGGCCTGAAAACCGAGGCCGATCGTATCGGTTACCCACTCATGATCAAGGCATGCGCCGGCGGTGGCGGCAAGGGCATGCGCATCGTGCACAAAGACGATGAGTTCCTGGAAGCCCTTCAGGGTGCCCGGCGCGAAGCCAAAAATTCCTTTGCCGACGACAGCGTTTTGCTCGAAAAATACATCACACGGCCCCGGCATATCGAATACCAGGTATTTGGCGACGATCATGGAAACATTGTGCATCTCAATGAACGCGAATGCTCCATCCAAAGGCGATATCAAAAAATCATCGAGGAAACACCATCACCCTATCTCGACGATCAGCAACGAAAAAAAATGGGGCAAGCGGCAGTTGCTGCTGCCCATGCGGTGAATTATCTGAATGCCGGCACTGTGGAATTCATCGTCGATGAAAATCACGATTTCTTCTTCATGGAAATGAATACACGATTGCAGGTCGAACACCCGGTAACCGAACTGACATCGGGTCAGGACCTCGTCGAGTGGCAAATAAGAGTAGCGGCCGGTGAGGCTTTGCCATTGAGCCAGGATCAAATTACATCACAAGGCTCAGCAATCGAAGTACGTATCTATGCCGAGAATCCGCGCAACGACTTTTTACCATCCACGGGAAATATCGATGCATTTTTCCATCCGGAAAGCCCCGATGTCCGGCTGGATAGCGGTGTGGAAACCGGCGATACGGTCAGCGTGCATTATGACCCGATGATTGCAAAGCTGTGCGTGCACGCCGCTGATCGTGACACTGCACTGCAGATACTGGGCCGCGCACTTGCGCGAACCGAGGTATTTGGCCCGGTGACCAACATCGATCTGCTGCGCAGAATTGCTACCAGCAAAAGTTTCGCCAATGGAGATATCGA
>CBDUSC010000295.1:0-3045 GCA_965369735.1 uncultured bacterium | reverse complement strand
CAAATACATTCATGGCAAAAATATTCACGGCTTCTCGCTGATAGAAGTGCTGGTGGCACTGGTGGTGCTTTCAATTGGCATGCTCAGCGTGGCAACCCTTTATGTTCGCGGTCTGCAGTTTTCGCAGACTGCCCTGGTCCGCAGCGAGGCCGTACAGCTTGCAGCAGACATGGCGGATCGTATCCGCGCCAACGCGACGGCGACGGTGGCGTACGGAGCCGGCGGTGCCAATAACAATTGCATCGAGGGTGGTATCGATTGCACACCGCCACAGCTTGCTGCCAATGATGTCTTTGTCTGGCAAAACGATATAGCGACGCTGTTGCCCGGCGGTTTTGGCGTCATCCTGGTCAATCCAGGTACGCTGCCATCCACCTACACGATTTCCGTTTCGTGGATAGACCGCGGCTCGCCCGGACCCCTCTCGTACATTTTGAGGGTGCAGATATGATGCTCATGATCCCATTCAAAGCGCGTATGCGCGGCGTGAGCCTGATCGAGCTAATGATCTCCCTGGTCATTGGCAGCATCCTGCTGATCGGGGCCGTGACGGTCTATATGAACAGCCGCAATACTTATCGCGTCAACGAAACCATGGCTCGAATCCAGGAAAACGCACGATTTGCACTGGATATCATGGAGCCCGATCTTCGGCTGGCCAGTTTCTGGGGCCGCAGCAGTTCCCCGGCATTTTTGGTGAATTCCGCTACCGTGGTGGACCCGATCCCCTTCGGTCTCGCGGTCGCCGGTGACTGTCGCGCCAACTGGGCCATAGACCTCAATCAAATCGTCGAGGCATTCAACAACAATTACCCATACGCTGCAGGCTGCGGCCCGTTTGGTACCGGTGTCCAGGTGGGCACCGATGTACTGGTCGTTCGTCATGTGACTGCCAACGTGGCACCCGTCGCCATAGCGGGCACCGTACAAGTGATGAGCGGCCGCATGAACGGCACGGTGTTCGCTGACGGCATCCTGCCGCTGGGTTTCCCGGCCACCGCGACACTGCACAATTTGGTAATTCACGGCTATTACGTATCCCAGGACTCCGGGCCGGGCCCGCTGCCCAACCAAACCGGCCTGGGTGTGCCATCGCTGCGGCGCAAGTCGTTGCAACCAGGACCCGTTGTGGTCGACCAGGACATCATCAGTGGTGTGCAGGATTTCCAGATCCAGTTTGGCGTGGACACAGATGTAGTCGGTGCACCCACCCGCGGGATGATCAATCGCTGGGTCGACCCGGGCAACCCGATAATGATACCGGGTAACGCAGCATTTATCCCGGTTGCAAAAGTGGTTGCCGTGAAAATCTGGTTGCTGGTGCGCGCAGAGCGACCGGAAATCGGGTTCGTGAATAACACAAATTACATATACGGCGACCAAAACGTCGTATTCAACGATAACTTTCGCCGCCTGCTGGTTTCCAAGACCATCAGGCTGCGTAACACCTATATGAATTGAGGCACGTCAAGAGATGATCACGCACACATACATGCACAAACGGTTGCCAAAACAAGGGCAGAAAGGCGCGGCCCTGGTTGTCGGGTTGATCCTGATGCTGGTACTGACGTTGCTGGCCGTATCGACCATGAGCACGGCCACCATGGAATTTCGCATGGCGCAAAATATGCAGTACTCGGAGAACGCCTTCCAGGCCGCCGAAACCTCCCTTGATACTGCGCTGGCCAGTGGTAACTGGAGCACCAACAATCCGATTGTGGTACCCCAGGTACTGGTTCCCGGAAGCAGCGGCGATTACAACCAATCGGTGACGACATTCGATATCGCGACCAACGTACCCACAGGCGGCTTCAGCATGGGTGCTGGTGCCGGCTTTGCCGCTTATCACTTTGATGTTGCCTCTATTGGCACATCGAATCGCGGCGCTACCTCGGCACATACACAAAGTTTTTATATTGTCGGTCCCGGTGGCAACTAAGCCGGCGTAACCGACAGGCAATGGAGAACAGTGATGTTTACCAAAATCAAATTGACCGCAACCAGCATTTTTAGCACCGGCATACTGGCCTTGTGCATCCTCGCGATGTCCCCGGCCTCTGCCGATTTGGTTGCGCTTGAGGAAGGCATCGAAAGCTCGACATCGGATGTCAGGCTTCCGGGCAATGATCTGAGTTCTTTCAGAATTCGTACCTGTGCAGATTGCACGCCAATGACGCTGAAGCTCAGCGTTGGCACCGGGTATGAAGCAAACGGACAGGCAGTCGATTACACGCTGTTCAGAGAGCTCTCAAAGCAACACGCCAAAAATATGATGGTGTTCTATGACCCGAACACCATGCGCGTCACAAGAATGACGCTCAGCGGCGTAGCAATGGATAGCCATTAAGGCTCAGGGAATGAAACCAGAGGTGTATGTCATGAACACTTTCATGCGCAGAATGATCAATTTTTCGGCTTGCTTGTTGCTGATGCTCAGCAGCGGGTCGCCGGTGCTGGCAGACGACACGGAATTGTTTGTCGCCAGTGCAAATAATCTCGCAAATGCGATCCAGCCAAATATCCTGTTTATCATCGATACCTCGGGTTCGATGAGTACCAAGCAGGCAACGCAGGAACTATATGACCCTGCGACACAGTATGGCGGTGCCTGCGATCCTGATAATTCGTTCTGGGTGCAAGGTGCGGGTGGTGCGCTGCCCGATTGCGCCAGCGCCCGGAATTTTGATACCGGCAATTATCTGAAATGCGAACAGGCGAAGATCAATTACACGACCACCGGTGTGTATATCGGCAAACTGGCCAGCTTTAACAACCAGGGCAATAATGAGCAATGGGGTGACCTGTTGACGACCAAAAAAGGCCGTGATCAGGATGTGGAGTGCGATGTCGACAGCGGCATCCATGGCAAGGAAGCGGGTGACGCGGAAAAATATGCCGCCGACGGTGCCAAAGGGCCATGGTCGCTGGATGCTGCCGATGTCATCAACTGGGCCGGCACGAGTGTCTATAGCCTGTATGACGGCAACTGGCTGAACTACAACGCCAGCCCGCCGGTCGTGATCCGCGATCGCCTGGAAATCGTGC
>CBDUSC010000294.1:0-3054 GCA_965369735.1 uncultured bacterium | reverse complement strand
CTGCAGGATCGCACTGGTAATCAACCATACGGTGCCAAGCACATAAACGGCCTTCCAGATGTGCTGGTCGTACAAAAAACTGGCCAGAACCAGGAAATATGAAATCACCAGCAAGACCAGCTGATCCCGGCTGCTGCGCGTTTCCATCAGCTTCATGCCCATCATGATCACCAGCAGTGCGGTTCCGCCATCCAGGCCATAAACAGTCCGGTAGGTCACAAGGATGCCAACGAACCCGGTGAGCACCACGAGTACGCGCAGCGTTCTTGGGGGCAGCGGCCAGCCTATCCATTCTGCGAGCAAACGCCAGGCTGCTATGGTGATGACAAATACGGTGATCCAGATAGGCAAGCGAGAAAAATGAGGCAGAATGGCAAGACCAAGCGCGGAAACTGTCCATGCAAGACGCGGAAAGTCACCGCTCGATTGCACTGGTGAGTTCATCAGTTTTGCAATGCCCGAAATCATCAGGCGGTTTCCACACTATCGAACAACGCCAGCTCACTGAGGCAGCGTCTGCGGTGCGCAGTGCCAAGATTCGGTTCAATCGCAACCGCTGGCATGCGCAGACCATAAGCCTGGTGATCGTCATGCGCATCGACAATCCATCTGCACAATCTTGCCAGCCGATCTTCCATGTCACTGGCGGGCACTGTGTCCCATTCGAACCAGCGGGTTTCCACCGCAGTTCCCGTATATTGCTTGACCAGCAGTTCCTGTTCCTTTGCCAGTGCCTTCCATGCGATATGACGTGGCGAGTCACCGGGACGATAACTGCGTAATCCTGCAAAGTCCTCGACACCGCTGCCTTTGTCCTGTGCGCCGCCGGTATCGGTCTCCGTCACCGGCGGTTGGGGTCCACGCGGTGCCGGCGCGGGATAGACCAGGCATTCGAGATCCATATATATCCAGCTCCACGCGCGAAACAGCCGGAACGGATAGCGGGTACTCACATTCAGACGTTCCAACCTGAGCACACCGCGTTTTTTGCCCTTTACCGAAAATTGCAAGCGACCGTGTTCACCGGGTTTCAGATCGACGGTATCGCTCATCGATCCCTGCGCGTCGACAAGCAGTTCATATCGCTTGCCCGACGACGGATTTTCAAGGGTAATTTCGAAGCTGGCATCCTGGCCGGCAAATACCGGTTCCGCTCCGGCAAAGCGAATCACAAGCCCGCTCATGTTGCGATGACAATGGTGCATGGCGACCAGTGCAAGGCCCGCAAGCAAAAATGTAAGCATGAATGCCATGCTGTTGCCGTAGTTCATGGCTGCAAGCAGCATGGCAAATAATACGGCGCCATAAATGACGCCAAATCGGGTCGGCAAAATATAAATGCGGCGCGATTCAAGTGTAACCGGATCACGGTCCTTGCCCTGCCGGCGACGAGCCCAGCTGCGCGCACGATTTCTGATGTACCCTGCGACTTTTGCTTTCAGCGAGCGCATTTTCAAGCGGTAATCCGCTCAGGGTATGGCGACTGACTCAAGCACATGCCGGCCAATTGCATCTGGCGTTTGTGGCGCCTGTTCGTTGCGCGGTCTGAGGCGGTGACCTGCGACTGACGGGAATACCGCCTGTACGTCTTCGGGCACCACACCCTTGCGATTGTGCAGCAGAGCCCAGGCTTTTGATGCTTTCACCAAAGAGATGGCCGCACGCGGGGACAGGCCCGACTCGAATGCTGCCGACTCTCGTGTAAACGCGACGAGGTTTTGCACATAGTCCAGCAATGCTTCGGAGACATGAACGTCACTGCATTGTCTTTGCAATTGAAGCAAGTCATCGAGATTCAATGCCGGTTCGAACAGCATCATCAAATCGCGCCGATCCACACCGTTCAGCAAATGACGCTCAACATCGGCTGATGGAAAGCCGAGTTCGATACGCATCAGGAATCGATCGAGTTGGGATTCCGGTAGCGGAAATGTTCCAATCTGATAAACCGGGTTTTGTGTGGCAATGACATAAAAAGGATCTGGTAATGGATAGCTTTGGCCATCAGCGGAAACCTGGCCTTCCTCCATGGCTTCCAGCAAAGCGCTTTGCGCTTTTGGCGTGGCACGGTTGACTTCATCGGCCAGCACCAGTTGTGAAAAAATCGGTCCCTTGTGAAACTCAAACCGGTTTTCATCGCGCAGATATACAGACACACCGATAATGTCGGCAGGCAATAAATCGCTGGTGAACTGTATGCGTGTATAACTCAGACCAAGCGTGCGCGCGAGCGCATGGGCAAGCGTGGTCTTGCCCACGCCCGGGATGTCTTCAATCAGCAGATGGCCGCGCGCGAGCAGGCAGGCAATACACAGACGCAGCCGGTCATCCTTGCCCAGAATCACCTGGTTGAGTTGCTCCAGGGCGCTGGACAACAATTCATGCGCGGGTTGTGGTGTTGCGCTTTGCAGTTCACTTTGGCTGCCTGGCATTGCTGCGCTCCAGTATCTCTAATCTTATGTTAACGCCAGAACCATAACATGCGTTTGCAAGTGCTACTGTGAACCAGGACACATGCGTATGAGGCTTAGCTTTGCAGCGATTCGACTCGACTCAAATTTTCCTGCAAATGGCTCAGGTTTGTCCGCAATTCGTCGGCACGGTGGCGTTCCTTTTCGACAACGTCGTTGGGGGCATTGTTCACAAAACGCTCGTTTGAGAGTTTTTGTTCGCTTTTGCTCAACTCGGCGCTGCGTTTTTCAATCTGCCGTGAAAGACGCATGATCTCGGCATCGACATCGATGATGCCCTTCATCGGTACATGAATGATCATGTCACCCAGAACGGCGGTGGCCGATGCAGGGGCCTGCGCACCCTCGTCGAGAAATTCTGTAGCCTCGATTCGGGCCAGCGTAGCTATGGTCATCTGTCCACGCTCCAGGTACTCGCGATCCTGCTGGTTTGCGTTTTCGAGAATGATCGGCAACGGTAGCGATGGTTTGATATCCATTTCGCCGCGAATCTGGCGTATCCCGAGAATGTAATCCATGCGCCATTGCATTTCCGATTCGATTGCCGCGTCGCGTTCGTAATCGCCTGCGTTCGGCAAAGGTT
>CBDUSC010000293.1:0-3107 GCA_965369735.1 uncultured bacterium | reverse complement strand
CTGTACACAGGTACCCCAAAGCCGAGCTGGCGCCTCAGATCGGCCTCCGGATCATCAAGAACAAGGGTTTCGCCCTTTTTTGTACTCAGCTCCAGGCCATCGAGATTCCCATAGATACGGAATCCGCCAAAACCCAGCGGGCCCCTCATACGCATATCCACGTCATCGCGGTTCTGCTCCCAGCTCAGCGATCCGCTCCAGGCATCGGCCGGGGTGCTCATGGCTATGCGACCACGCATGGACCAGTGAGTAATGGCGCGTAGCGCATCGCGGCGCACCGTCCATTCATCCAGTACGCCGGTGGGTTTTTCACCAAAACCCGCGCAGGCAGATACCAGTACGGTAAAGGTAAGCAGAGCCAGGCATCTGATCATTGGCTAATCATCAGTCGGCCCATCATCAGTTGGCGAACTGCTCCACGATCTCCTGCAATGGCTCGTTGTCCGGGTACACCTTCAATGCGCCCTGCCATATTTCGTTGGCCGCGGTCTCATCCCCGCTGACCCAAAGAACTTCACCCAGATGGGCGGCAATTTCGGGGTCATCATCCAGACGGTATGCGCGCTGCAGGTACTCCAGGGCTCGCTCGAGTTTGCCGCGCCGGTACATGATCCAGCCCATGCTATCGACAATGGCCGCATTGTATGGCGCCTGGGAGTATGCCTTTTTGATATACCGCTGTGCCTCGCGATACCGGGTAGTGCGATCCGCCAGCGTGTACCCCAGGGCATTCAATGCAAAGGGGTCATTCGCATTGTCATCGAGAATCCGATGCAACTCGGTGATTGCCTCATCCAGGCGGTCAAATCGCTCGTACAGGAACGCACGCTGATAGCGCACCGAGTCGTCGTCGGGATAATCGGCCAGATACTCTTCATACCAGACAAAGGCATCATCGCCACGATCCATGCGCACCAGCAAATTGCCCTTGGCCATCGCCATGGTGCTGCGGTGACGCGGGTTGGCATCGGCAAATCCCTGCAGGTGATCCAGACCGGCCTGGCCATCATCCAGCTCTTCCAGAACACTCGCTGCGCGTATTTGCGCGGCAATCACGTTTGGCCCGGTTCCCACACGAGCATACAGGCGCAAGGCGCGCGGGAAATCTTCCTGGCGCTCAGCAATATTGCCCAGATAATAATAGGCGTCGCCCGTATTGCGACCGGTGGCAAGCATTTCGGTGAACCGGTCCTGTGCCGATTCCAGATCATCCTCCAGAATATCCAGGTAGCCCATGATTCTCAGGGCATCGGCTTCGCCACGAAATTCATCAAGAACGATCAACAGCTCCAGGCGCGCTTCATCATACTCACGTGCACTGACCAGCATCAGAATGTAGTCCAGCCTTGTCTCGATACTGCGATCGACAATCACAAGCTGCTGCGCCACATCCAGCGCTTCCTCGGGGTGACCCGTGGATTGCAGCGCACGCGCACGAGTCATGCCGGCCGCAATCCAGTCGGGGTCGAGCTGGCGGGCGCGCTCGGAACTTTCCAGCGCAAGATCATAGTCCTGCGAACCCATTGCAAGATTTGCAAGCACATACTGTGCGCGCGCCGAATCCGGATAGGGCTTTGTCAGGCGCCGCATGACCTCCGTAGCCACACGCGTATCAGTGACCCGCTGGAACAACGGCAGCAAATCCATGAACGCGATGTTGACCGTACTCTCAGAGTGCTCGATATAGTATTTGAAATGTGCTGTCGCGCCGTCGACGTCCCCGGTTTCCAGTAAAAGACTGGCAAGGAACACGCGGGCCTGGCGATCGTCTGGTGTCAGGCGTACCCAGTGCTGCGCACTGACCAGCGCATCATCGATATACCCGTGGTCAAAGGCCATGCGCGTTGCGCGCTCGGCGACCTCGGGGCTGGCATTCAGCAGCGCTGCGCGGCGGTATTCGCTGGATGCAAGGGCATAATTACCCTCCTGGTTGGCCATTTCCGCCAACAGCAGATGGTAATCCGACTGGCGAATATCTGTTGCAGGCTGTTCCCCGGACCCGGAATCCGATCGCACACCGGAACCGGTGCCGCAGGCAACCAGCCAAAAGGATACAAATAGGACTAAAAATAAGCGTTTGATAATCGTTCCCTGATTTTCGGGTTCACTGACAGGTTGATAACTATACCGTATGGTTGTGTCGCCCGCCGAGCCTGCAAGTTCACTTGTTGCCCGGATTTTGACCCGACAAGGACAATTTGGTTTCCTGATTTGCTTGTCAATCGCACGGTCATACCGGACACTACGACGCCAGAAAGGCATTCGATCTCCATGTCCTTATTCATCATCGGCATCAATCACAAAACCGCACCGGTAGAGGTGCGGGAACGCGTTGTGTTCGAACCGCAACACGTAGATTCTGCGCTGCGCGAGTTTGTGCAAATCGATGGCGTGAATGAAGCCGTGATCGTGTCGACCTGCAACCGTACGGAGCTCTATTGCAGCTCCGATGACGGCGCCACCGGAATTGAAGAAAAGGCGCGTCATTGGCTGTGCGACTACCACGGAGTGGGGACCGATATACACGATTGCCTGTATACGCTGGATCAAGGCGCCACGATACGCCATGCGTTTTCGGTGGCCAGCGGTATCGATTCTGTGGTTGTCGGCGAACCACAGATACTTGGGCAGATGAAGGATGCTTATCGCGAGGCGCATGAGGCCGGGACAGCAGGTTCCACGCTCAACCGTCTTTTCCAGGCATCGTTTTCTGTCGCAAAGCATATACGCTCGGAAACGGATATCGGCGCGAGCCCCGTTTCCGTTGCCTATGCCGCGGTGACCCTGGCACGTAAAATCTTTGCGGGCTTTGACAAGCATACCGCGCTGCTGGTTGGCGCCGGCGAAACCATGGAACTCACGGCAAGACATCTGCACGGCCGCAATATCGGCCGCATGATTATCGCCAACCGGCATGTCGAAAGAGCACGTACGCTGGCGACTCAGTTATCAGCGTTTGCGATATCGTTGTCGGAGATACCGGCGCACCTGGCAGATGCCGATATTATTATCAGCTCCACCGCAAGCCCGAACCCGATCATCACGCGTGCGCATATCCAGGAATCGATGAAAATACGCCGAAACCGGCCGGTGTTCATTGTCGATAT
>CBDUSC010000292.1:0-3114 GCA_965369735.1 uncultured bacterium | reverse complement strand
ATGTACGGTTTTTTGGCGCTGCAAGGCGATGCCCAGACGGTAATCGGAATCAATTTCTACGATCAGGCGGAAACACCCGGTTTGGGCGGGGAAGTTGTCAATCCGAAATGGCGCGCGCTCTGGCAAGGCAAGAAGGTCTTCGACGAGAGCGGCGCGCCGAAACTGGGCCTGATAAAAGGCAATGTGGATCCCGCCAAGCCCGGCGCTGAATACCAGGTTGACCGGGATCCCGATCAGTTCCGTAAGAGTCCATTCATCACGACCTGGAGCGCCGTGGAACCAGGCGAGCATCAAAACGGTGGGTAAAAAAGACGCGAACAAAACCAGCAGGAAATCGATCAGGGTTGACGACAGCAAATATCGGTCGACAATCAGATCGGAAAACTCCACGCCAATCCATGCGGCGGCCAGATACAAGCCCAGTATCTGGGGCACGCGCCGGTAAAAAACTGTTTTGATAAAGCTGGATCGACTCATAGATGCGTATTGTCAACAAAATCGGCAACAATTTCACTGTACGCGCCAGTCAACAACGCGATTTGCTGCTATCTGATTGATAATGGTGGCAATTGTGTCTAAAGTGAGGTCGACACCGCAGACCCGGGGCTCCAGTCAGGGAGAAGGAGGCTATTGGGAGTGGACCAGCTAAAAGTATTGCTGGTTGATGACGACAGAGATACGCAACGGCGTATCGAAGAACAACTGTCGACCACAAAAGGCCACTCCTACGTTCTCGAGTCCACAGAGGATCTCGAAAGCGCGACCCAACTGGTGTCCGACACTTCTTATTCCGTCATACTTTTGAGCCTGAATCTGCCGGACAGCGAAGGACTGCCAACTTTTTTGCATTTGTACCCGCGCGCGGCGGACACGCCGATCGTCGTACTGACCAACGACGGGGATGAGGAACTGGGTGTCCGGGCGATGGATCAGGGCGCACTCGAGTACCTGTCGCTGGGCAAATTCGATGGCCAGCTCCTGGTCCGGACGCTGCGCTATGCATCGGAACGCACTCACACCATGCTCGCGCTCAAGGCCTCGGAAGCCAAATATCGCGGGTTGTATGAAACCGTCATTGCCGGTGTATTCCAGACCACATCCGATGGCAAATTTCTGGCCGCCAATCCCGCGCTGGTCAGGCTGCTGGGTTATGACACCGAAGAGGAACTGATCGGGCTCAATATCGCATCTGACATTTATATGTACCCGGAGGATCGCGAAAACTGGGCTCGCGCCATCAGCGATGCCGGTGAAATCCGCAATGCTGAGTTGGTCTTGCAACGCAAGGACGGCAGCAAGGTCGTGGTGCTCGAAAATTCCCGGGCGGTGTGTGACAACAAGGGCAATGTCATGTATTACGAAGGTACATTGACGGATATCACCGAAGCGCACGAATTGTCACAGCAGCTTTCCTACGAAGCCAGTCATGATTCTCTGACCGGCTTGATAAACCGCCGCGAGTTTGAGCTGCGCCTGCAACGATTACTGGACAGCATTCAGTTGGACCAGGGCAAGCACGCCGTATGTTATCTGGATCTTGATCAGTTCAAGATCATCAATGACACCTGCGGACATATTGCCGGTGATGAATTACTGCGCCAGGTGGGTATGGCGCTGAACGAGAAAATACGCGCCAGGGACACACTGGCCCGGCTTGGCGGTGACGAATTTGGTGTTCTGCTGGAGAATTGCCCACTCGATGCCGCTCAGAAAGTGGCAGAGAGCTTGCGCGAGGCAGTCGAGAATTTTAAATTTGTCTGGAGCAACAACAGCTTTACCATTGGCGTCAGCATTGGTCTGGTCCCGGTTACTCCTGAAAACCGGCGCATTGTAGAAATTCTGGGTGCGGCCGATGCAGCCTGCTATGCCGCCAAGGACCAGGGGCGCAACCGTATTCACATATACCAGGAAAACGATACGGTTCTTGCGCAGCGTCACGGTGAAATGCAATGGGTCGCCCGTGTGAAACGCGCGCTCGAGGAAAATCGCTTTCATCTTGTTTACCAGGAGATCGTTCCGACTCAGGCGCAGGAAGATGAGCAGCGGAAATTCGAATTCCTGGTGCGCTTGGAAGATGAGAAAGGCGGCATGGTACCACCGGGTGCATTCCTGCCCGCTGTCGAAAGATACAATCTCTCTTTGCGCCTGGACTTCTGGGTCATAAACAAAGTGTTTTCCTGGGTTGCTTCCCACCGGGAGCTGCTGGAGAGTGACTCCGTGTTTTTTATCAATCTCTCCGGTGATTCCATCGGCGAGAGCAGCTTTTACAACACGATTGTGCGTTTATTGAAAGCCAAGGGTCTTCCTGCTGACAAGTTCTGTTTCGAGATCACAGAAACCGCGGCAATCGCAAATCTGTCGCGCGCCGTTGAGTTCATCAAAAAATTGCGCAGCGAAGGATGCAAGTTTGCATTGGATGATTTCGGCAGTGGTCTTTCATCTTTTGCCTATCTGAAAAACCTGCCCGTCGATTTCATCAAGATCGACGGTGTGTTCATACGCGATGTCGATCGTGACCCCATCGATGCAGAGATGGTCAAGTCGATCAAGGATATCGGCCATGTAATGGGCAAAAAAGTAATCGCCGAACACGTAGAACGCGACGCGGTTATCGATACGCTCACAAAGATTGGCGTCGATTATGTGCAAGGGTTTGCATTGGGTGAACCACGACCGATTGCCGAGCTAACCGCAGAATACAGGAAATCCAGAAGCGCCTGAGTTCTATTCTGCGCGCAGTGCCTCCACTGGTTGCAACGCAGCAGCACGCCGCGCCGGCAACACGCCCGCGACCAACCCGATAAGTATCGCTACGACTTCCGCCAGAACTACATAATTTATTGGCGTATGTACCGGCAAACCAGGCACCGCGACGTGTAGCAACCACGCACCACCGGCACCCAGGATCAGGCCTGCGATACCGCCAATTGCTGCAAGCACCATGGCTTCACCGAGAAACAGGATCAGGACCTGGGCACGACGGGCACCCAGTGCGCGCAGCAAACCAATCTCGGATGTTCTCTCCCTTACCGAGATCGTCATGATTGTGAGAATCCCGACGCCACCGACCAGCAGCGATATACCGCCAAGCGCACCCACTGCAAAGGTCAGCAC
>CBDUSC010000291.1:0-3130 GCA_965369735.1 uncultured bacterium | reverse complement strand
ATATGCCAACAGCGTTTAATCACAATCGACGTAGCAAATTTGTAGTCCCGGCATTGATGTATATTGCGATGCTCACAATGTCTCCACAGCTGGTGGCGCAGAGCGGCGGTGCGTCGTTGACCCTCGAGCAAATCATGGCCAACCCGGACTGGCTGGGTAATGCACCCGAGAGTGAGTTCTGGGGCGCGGACAGCCGAACCGTGTATTACCAGCAAAAGCGCAAGGGCTCCGAATTGCGGGATGTGTACGCGGTCGATAGTGAAGGTGGAGTGCCAGCATTGGTGCCGGAGTCAGCCTGGTCACAGCGCCTGCATTCATCGGTAGTCTATGACCCCTCGCGCAAGCATCGTGCCTATATATACGCGGGCGATGTCTATATTACCGATGGCGCAGCCACAAAACAGATCACCAGGACCGGTGCGATCGAATCCGATCCGCTGTTCCTGGATGATGGCAACCGCATTTCCTTTGAGCGCGACAACCATGTATTTGTGCATGACGTTGGCAGCGGATTGACCGAGCAGATTACCGATATTCGTTTTGCAGATGAGCCTGGCGAGGACGACGAATTTGATGTGATGAAGGCGCATCAGCAACGCCTGTTCAGCACATTGCGAAAGGATAAACGTGATGAGCGCGAATCAAGGGAGCGAATTGAGACGCTGTATGAAGCGGATGCTGGTCTGCCGGCGGCACCGATATACATGGGAACCGAGGTTGAACTGGTTCGGCAATCCTTGTCGCCGGATGGATGCCGGCTGATCCTGGTGACAAAACCGGCGAGTTTTGAAGCAGGTAGAGACGGCGGTATGCCTGCCTACGTCACCGAAAGCGGGTATGTAGAGAGTCGCACGGTAAGAACCCGCGTCGGTCGCAGCGGCCGATCAAATCACAGCGCCTGGCTTGTCGATCTGAACAGCAATGAAACTCATGAACTCGATATGAGCGGTTTGCCGGGTCTTGATGATGACCCTCTGGATGATCTGCGCGACGACGCGATCGACTGGTATGTCGATCAGGGTGAGGATCGGGATGCCGTTGAAGAGCGGCTGGAAGCCCCGGAGACACGGGAAGTCGAGATCTGGGACGCTCAGTGGTCTGCCGATGGTTCACAAGTGGCATTGTATATACGCGCTAACGATAACAAGGATCGCTGGATCGCGACGGTGGATTTTGATGATAAAAAAATCATCAACCAGCACCGCATCACGGATGAGGCATGGGTCAATCCGTATTTCACCCAGTTTGGCTGGCTGAAAGACAACCGCAGGCTGTGGTTTTTGTCAGAAGACCATGGCTATCTCGGCATCTACATAAAAGCCATCGATGAGCGTCGCAGCAAGGCGCTGGTAGCCGGGCACCACGTTGTGTACGACCCCCGGCCCGGTCCGTCAGGGCAGTACATATATTATCGCGCCAATGTAGAACACCCGGGTATTTATGAGATCTGGCGGGTCGATGTGGAAACCGGAGACAACGAACAATTGACAATCCTTGGTGGCGTAAACTTCGTGGCCGTTTCGCCGGATGAATCGCGTCTTCTGATCACACATTCTGAAATCAACCGTCACCCGGATCTGTTTGTGCAGCAAAACCGGCCGGGTGCTACGGCGCGGCGGCTGACCGATACCATGAGCGAGGAATACAAGGCCATACCCTGGATTGAACCCGATATTGTAAAAGTGCCGTCATCGCACAGCGACGATCCGATCTATACAAAAATCTATTTGCCAAAAAATCATGACGGCAACCGCTCATACCCGGCGGTGATGTTCGTACATGGAGCGGGCTATACGCAAAACTCGGATTTTGGCTGGCCGTATTATTTTCGCGAAGGCATGTTTCACAACCTGTTGACCCAGCACGGCTATGTTGTGATCGATATGGACTACCGGGCATCGCAAGGATATGGTCGCGACTGGCGAACGGCGATATATCGCCGCATGGGTCACCCGGAGCTGGAAGATTTCCAGGATGGCGTGGACTACATCGTTGAGCACTACGGCGTGGATCGCAACCGGGTCGGTGTCTATGGTGGTTCATACGGCGGCTTCATGACTTTTATGGCCATGTTCCGCGCGCCCGGGTTATTTCAGGCCGGCGCTGGTCTGCGCCCGGTAACGGACTGGGCGCATTACAATCATGGTTACACCTCCAATATCCTGAACACACCGGATATCGACCCCGAAGCCTACCAGCGCAGTTCACCAATCGAGTTTGCCGACGGGCTTTCCGACCCGTTGTTGATCGCGGTTGGTATGCAGGACGATAATGTGTTTTTCCAGGACTCGGTGTTGCTGGTACAACGCCTGATTGAGCTGAAAAAAGAGGATTTCCAGATCGCCATATATCCGCTGGATCCGCACAGTTTTGTAAACGCGGATAGCTGGCTGGATGAATACCGTCGGATATTCAAGTTGTTTGAAGCTAATCTTAAGTAAAGAAAAAGATTTGTGAGGTAAATGATGCAGTGCCCAAAATGTAATCAGGGAATGGAGCCGGTCATGGTGTGCGATATTACGGTAGATCGCTGCACCAGCTGTCAGGGCATCTGGTTTGATCGCAATGAACGCGAGAGATTGAGATCGATGACCGGCTCGGAGATGATCGACAAAGGCGATGCCCTATTAGGCAAGAAATTCAATAAAAAGGCCGATATCGATTGCCCGGTATGCAGCACGCGCATGGTGCCCATGGTGGACGCGGATCAGCCGCATATCTGGTACGAAGCCTGTTCCAGTTGCCAGGGCGCATTTTTCGATGCTGGAGAATTTGCTGATTACAAGGATCTGACGTTGATGGATTTTTTTCGTGATCTGAAAACCCCGGAACGAGGCTAGAAAGCCACTGTCTATTTCACTATGCGAACGCTGTCTGTCATTGCGCTGATTTTCGTCGCCGGTCTGGCGATCGGTGCGATCGGCATCGTGTCCTGGACTGAACCGGATGCCGGCAGTACGGGGGTGGACACGGATGCTGCGGCGCAAACTTTTTCTGTACCGGCACCCAGCGCCGACCAGATCGAGCAGAATCCTCAATTGATCATCCAGATGTATGACTCGCTGACAGCGATCGTCAATGAAGAACGTAGTGAAAGATTACGCCTGGAAGAAGATCTAATACGGGTGAC
>CBDUSC010000290.1:0-3138 GCA_965369735.1 uncultured bacterium | reverse complement strand
AAAAAAAATGCAAAGCAGCGTAATTACCGCAACCTTTGTTGTCTATCTGATCGTAGTGCTGGCAATCGGTATTGTCGCATGGCGCCGCACTCAAAATCTGTCGGATTACATATTGGGTGGCCGACGGCTGGGTAAATGGGTTACTGCGCTCAGTGCGCAGGCATCGGATATGAGTGGCTGGCTTTTGCTTGGGTTGCCGGGGCTGGCATATGCCGCCGGCTTCGAAGCGGGATGGATGGTCATCGGTCTGCTGGTTGGCACCTATCTCAACTGGAAGATTGTTGCGCAAAGACTGCGACGCGCGACAGAGAAATACGGTGATTCGCTGACCTTGCCGGACTATTTCGAGCGCAGGTTCGAAGATGATAGCGGCGTTCTGCGCATCATCAGCGCTGTTATTATTCTTGTCTTTTTTACTTTTTATACAAGCAGCGGTCTTGTAGCCGGTGGTCTGTTGTTTGAATCGGTTTTTGGCCTGAGCTACGTTTGGGCGGTAGCGGCCGGTGGCGCGACCGTTGTCATTTATACATTCGTCGGCGGTTTCCTGGCGGTGAGTTGGACCGATTTTCTTCAGGGCATGCTGATGTTGGTCGCACTGGTCCTGGTAACAGTGATGGGCCTGGTCGTTGTGGGTGGTTTCGATGGTCTGACGGCGTCGATGCACTCTGTAAACCCCGAGTTGCTCGATATCGCCACGAATGCAGACGGTGACCCGATCGGCATCATCGCGATCCTGTCGCTGGTGGGCTGGGGCCTGGGTTATTTTGGTCAGCCACATGTGCTGGCGCGTTTTATGGCGATCGAGAACGAGTCCGATATTCCAAAAGCCAGGCGCATTGCGGTCAGCTGGGTCACGATTACCCTGGCCTGCGCGATGATTGTGGGTCTTGTTGGTATCGGGCATCTTGACCAGCCCCTGGTCGGCAAAGAATCGGAGCGTGTGTTTATAGAGTTGGCGACGCGCTTTTTCACACCGGTAGTGGCCGGTATCTGCCTGGCTGGAATTCTGGCCGCGGTCATGAGTACCGCAGATTCGCAGCTACTGGTTGCATCGTCGGCGGTATCTGAGGATTTCTACAAAGGCATTTTCAAAAAGAATGCATCGTCAAATGAGCTATTGTGGGTCGGTCGTTTTGCGGTTATTGCAATCGCCTTTGTTGCGTTTCTTTTTGCGTTGAACCCGGAGAGCAAAGTGCTTGATCTGGTGGCCTATGCCTGGGCCGGTTTTGGCGCTGCATTCGGGCCGACAATAATATTTTCCCTGTATTGGCCTGCGCTCAATCGTAACGGTGCGATTGCCGGTATTCTTGGCGGTGGTCTGACCGTGATTGTGTGGAAACAATTATCGGGCGGAATATTCGAGTTGTATGAACTCGTGCCTGGTGCGATCGTCTCTATTTGTGCGCTGGTTATTGCAACGCGCATGACATCCAAAAACAACAACTGACAGGACATACCTAATGAGCTGGATTCATGCGATATCGTACGAGGAATCCGACGGACGACTGCGTAAGATATACGATCGTATCAAAGGGCCTGATGGCGACATAGACAATATCCTCCTGGTTCACGGCCAGCGGCCGCATACTCTTGAGGGGCATATGGCGCTGTACAAATCGGTGTTGCACCATTCGCGCAACACCTTACCCAAGTCGATGCTGGAGCTGCTCGGTGTGTATGTCAGCCTGCTGAATCATTGCGAGTATTGCGTAGAACACCATGCGCGCGGTATGCGCAGGCAACTCGATGACGATGCACTGGCCGACTCCTGGATGGATGCATTGCACGCAAATGACCTGACAGTGTTTGATGACAAACACCGCGCAGCGCTTGGGTATGCGAAAGCACTGGCCTGCGACCCGTCATCGGTATCAATCGATATGATTGGCGCACTGAAAACCGCAGGTTTCGATGATGGTGAGATCCTGGAGGTAAATCAGGTGTGTGCTTATTTCGCCTATGCCAACCGCACCGTGCTTGGTCTTGGCATTAGTGTGGAGGGCGATGTCCTGGGCTTGTCGCCGGGTGACACGAATGATCCCGATAACTGGAGTCATGGCTAGGCAGTTCTGCAATGCACAGATATCTTTTATCCCTTGCATGTCTTGTGAGCTTGTATGCCTGCAGTGGTGATCCAGGCAGCCCGGAAGAGCAGATCCGCGCCTATGTATCCGCCGCTGAGCTGGCTGCCGAGGCGCGCGATGTTGGCGGCATCAGCGATCTGATCGCGGATGAGTACAGCGATCAACTCGGTTATGACCGGCAGGCGGTATCGAATCTGTTTCGCGTGTATTTTGTGCAGCACCAGTCATTGCACTTGTTGACACGTATCGAGAACCTTTCATTCCCCGCCAGCGATGTAGCGGATATCACGGTTACTGTTGGCGTGCTTGGCAGGGAATCCAAAGACGTATCGGCCATGGATGATACGCAATGGGGCCTTACCACCGAGATCCACCGTTTTCGCGTGCAGCTGTTGTTGGATGACGGTGAGTGGCTGGCTACAGGCGCAGAATACCTGCGCGGTAACTAGTCATTGCCGTTTGCTGCGGCTTTGTCAGGCGGAATATTTTCCTGAAATGTAGTCATTGAGATAGCGGATTTCTGTGTCGGCTTCGCTGTTGATCTGTTTGACGCAATCCCCGATCGACAACAGCCCGGCAAGTTTGCCATCCACGATAACCGGTAAATGCCGGATCCGTTTTTTGGTCATGATAGCCATGCACTCCACGATGGTGCTGCCAGGCTCTACACCGATGACGTTTTTTGTCATGACATCATCCAGCGCAACTTTTCTCGGGTCGTCACACTGCAATGCAACACGGCGGATAAAATCGCGCTCGGTGAAAATACCGCGCACAGAATCGGCATCCATGACGACAACGGAACCGGCGGAGTGATCGATCATGATCTCCAGCGCATCGAAAACCGATTTCGCGTGATCAATGGTTAGTACGTTATCGCCTTTTATTTTCAAGACGTCTGATACATGCCCGCTCATGGGTTCCTCTCCCGATTTTTGTATTCAAGTATAGCCCGATGAGCCGGTGTTGGGGATATGCGCGCAAACCCGTATTTGCTGGGGTATCCTTTGCCGCTGAGTGTGCAGAGTTCTGGAGCCAATAAGGAAGCTGAGTG
>CBDUSC010000289.1:0-3157 GCA_965369735.1 uncultured bacterium | reverse complement strand
AGCGTAGTGAAAGATTGCGCCTGGAAGAAGATCTCATACGGGTGACAGCCGAGCTGGAGGATCTGCAAAGCAATCTTGCGGTGCGTGTTTCAGAATCGTACGCGAGCCAGCAGGTTGATTCGGCATCGGATCCCGAGTTTGCCGTGTCTCCTGGCTCAACTGCCGGATCCATCGAGCAGCGTCTGATCGACGCGGGGTTTGACCCGATGACCGCCGCGGATTTGCAGCGCCGCATGGATGCACAGCAGATGGATCAGCTGTATCTGCGCGATCGCGCCACGCGCGAGGGCTGGATCAATACCCGGCGGTTTCGCCGCGAGGCTAATACCCTTCGAAACAATCAGGAGTCCATGCGGGCGGAGCTCAACGACAATGACTATGACAAATTCCTGTTTGCCAGCGGGCAACCAAACCGTGTCGGGGTCGCAAGTGTGCTGGCGACATCGCCAGCCAGGAAAGCCGGTCTGCAAAGCGGTGACACTTTGCTTAGCTACGATGGTGAGCAGCTGTTCGACATACGGCAGCTGATCGATATATCGACCCGGGGCGATGCCGGTGAGACCGTTGTTATGGAAGTCCTGCGCGACGGGCAAAAAACCGCAGTCTATATCCCGCGTGGGCCGCTGGGTTTCAACCCGAATATCATGTCCGTGGACCCCGGATCATAACTCATTGATTTTCTGAAAATAATCACATTTCCGTAGAAAATGATCATGTCTTGATCAGGATTCATCATGTGCTGTAGCCGTATCTTTATCGTGAGCATAAAGGAGGTAACAGTCATGTTGAACAGGCGCAAAAATATCGAAACCGATATCGAGGTATCCGTCATTATCGTTGGCGTCATTTACGCAATGTTGTTGATCCTGGCCATTGCCCAGGCGACCGGTACGGTGTTGTGACACTGCGATTCAATGCTTTTCAGGGGCAAAAAGAGGAATCAGCGCTTCGATCTCGGGGCTGCGTCGCTCGGCCGGCACGGTTTCCAGGTAGTGCTGCATCAGACCCTGGACAAAAGCCCGGCTATTGTCACGCTGGTCGCGCTTAGCTGCCAGCGGTATCAACAAGTTCAAAGCCCGCAGCTCGCCAGGGTGATCGGGGAACCGTTGCATGAAATCAGACAATAAAACCAGTGCCATGCCGGAGCGACCATCGGTTTGTGCAGCTTCCGCTATTTTGATTGTGGTGTCAGCGCCATTTGGGCGAAACCGTTTGTCTACTGCCAGGCAGCGATCGCATAGCTGCAATGCGGAGACCATATTTTTCCCGGCCATGCAGCGATCCACGCGCCGCTGACCCAGTTTCAGACCCAGGTAAGGGTTTTCCCAATTCAACAGCGCATCAAACAGTCGCTGCTCATCAACCGGGCTGTCGTAGCGTTCGAGGTACTCATCGATTGCCCGAAGCGCGTCCGGGTATTTTCCGATACGGCTGATCGGGAATATCTCATCAAGCAGCGCGTTTTGCGCCTGCAGCTGCTCCGCATCGGCTTTTTCCTGATCGCGCTCTGGTGCACGCTCCGCATCCAGGCCTATGGCGTCCCGATTGGCATACAACACGCGACCGATAAGATGGAAAAGCCATACACCGGTGTAAAACAGCACCGCATTGGTGAGCAATATACCGTCGAAATAATAGAATGACAGTGCAAGCACGCCAGAGACCAAACCGATGGCCGCGAGTATTCCCAGATAGTGATACCCGAGATTACCGATCAGGCGAAATGCCCGAAGAGGGTCGAACACACGACCTATGTGCTGATCAACCGAGATGACACAGACCGTGGCGGGGACGTATAGCACCGCGACCACCGTGTACACTGAAAAAACGGTGCTGCCAAGGTATTGCAATACCAGCTCGCCAACCCCGATCAGCGTCATTATCAGTACGCCCTGGAACATTGTTCTGGGCCGCTCGGCCGGGCTGATCATTTCCCATTCGATTAACGGTGGATCGCTGTGACCCAGCGCAGTGTATTCGAGGACAAAAAACAGGTAGCGCGCATACCAGAGCAGGACAAAGACGCCCAGTACTGATCCGCCCACCATTCCTATTGTGCCAACAAACTCTATCGCGGCTCTCGCGACGGACAAAAGCAAAAAACACGCCAGGATGAAAAAAAGCGAACCCGTTTTCAGCGGGTAGCGTAATGCTGTGATGATTCCGTTGATGCTCAACATCAGACCAGCGTAGTGATTTGTCGCTTTGTCGACAAGTGGTGACCCCGGCAGGCAGCTGATGCCGTTTACAGGGGGCATCTGATATTCACAACACGGGTAAACACTATGTCAAAGTTCAATTCATTCCTGGCGACGGTATTTTGTGTGTGTGCCGTCGGTCTGGTACCGGATGCCGCCAGCGCCAGCAACGGCACCGCAATTACGATATACAGCTCCGCGCAACCCGGCGCGATAAACCCGAACCTGTATCGCCCGCTGCCGGGTCAGAACCGGCATGGTTATGGAGCGATCCCGGGGTATGCGGTGGTGCGTCAACACCGCGACATGGAATTGAAACGCGGCCGCAGCAGCATACAGTTTACGGATGTCGCCGCGCTGATTGACCCTACAACGGTGCGGTTTTCATCCCTGACCGATCCGTTGCACACGCGTGTCATCGAACAGAATTTCCAGTTCGATCTGGTCAGCAGTCACAAGCTGCTGGAAAAGTATATCGACCGGGAAATCAGTATCGATCAGGTGGTCGGTGACGACATACGCAGCATTACCGGAATATTGTTGAGCGTATCGGGCGGTATCATCCTCCGCGATCGCGGAGGTCAAATACACCACGTCAACGGTTACAACAATATCCGGTTTCCGGATTTGCCCGGTGGCCTGATTACACGGCCCACGCTTGTCTGGGATGTGGATGCGGCTCGCGACGGCCGCCATCGTACGCGTATTGCATACCAGACCGAGGGAATGACCTGGTGGACCGACTACAACCTGGTTTTCGAGCCTGGCCGGGATGCGAACAGCGGTACGCTGGATGTTGCTGCCTGGGTTTCGATCATCAACCAGACTGGTGCCAGTTACGACAATGCCACCCTGAAACTGATTGCAGGTGATGTGCATCGCGCAACCCGGGATCAGTATAAAGTCGCAATGAAACGTGCGGCCGCGATGGAGATGTCAGCCGACAGCGCCGCCTCCGG
>CBDUSC010000288.1:0-3176 GCA_965369735.1 uncultured bacterium | reverse complement strand
TACCGATCTTCGACCGCTGTGCGATGCCGCGAGCGAGCTTTTGTGGCTAATCCGGGAAAGCGGTCAAAGCAGCGAAGTCGTTGCAGAGAAGGGAATGTACCAGCAGGCACTGGGCAAGGGCACACAGTACGAATTGTTGCGTGTTGGCCTGCCGCGGAAAAGCTCCGTCTACCCTGCAATCAGTGGCAGCCAAAAAAGATTCACGGTTCGATTCATGAATTGGAAAGACGTAGACAGCCGACCCGCGCAGATCGATTCCGATACGCCGTTCGTGCTGACTTGCTGCTGACAAGGCAATGGCCCGGGTTCGCTGCCCCACCTGTAACAAAACGCTGGAGTGGTCTGATAACTCACCGTGGAAACCATTTTGCAGTGAGCGCTGCCAGCTGATCGATCTTGGCGCCTGGTTCGAAGAGAATCACAGTATCCCCGGGGACCAGTCTGTGGACGACCAGATGTCAGAAACGCCAGACGACAACTGACACAGGCTGACGGCACGGTAACCCAGAATCTGAGACTCTAATTTGAGCGGGTGGGTATGGAAAGACCCTCGGTACGGCTCGTTCCGACATCCTTGTCTCCACTCGCCTCGGCGGTGACTTGGCTCGGCTTTCCATGCCTCGCTGCGTCACAGACGACACTCGGTTCTATCCATACCCACCCACTCAATTTTTGATACAAGTTGTCGATTACCGTGCCGCCAGCCTGTGCCGAGGTGTCCGGATTTGAGCTACACTCAGATTGCACGCGACTTCAGGGGGCTCCAGGGGAACATTGATGAAAAGAATTATGTGCAGCTGCGCTGCCTTGCTTATTGTTGTAACCGCTCCCACATTGGCCATGGCCGATTCCACCAGTCCATTGGGCAATTGGACCACCTACGATGACGAGACCAACAAAGCCAAAAGCGTCATCGAAGTCTACGATGAAGGCAGCACACTGAGCGCAAAAATTGTAACGGTGCTTGACAAAAAAGAGGACACACCGAAATGTGGCGCATGCAAGGATGAGCTGAAGGATCATCCCATCGAGGGCCTGAGAATTGTCTGGGATATGGAAGCAAAAGGGGATAAATGGAAAGGCGGCCGTATCCTGGACCCCGAAAACGGCAAAATCTACAAGGCAAAAATGGAGCTGACTGAAAACGGGTCCGTATTAAAGGTACGCGGGTCGCTGGGACCATTTGGCCGCACGCAAATATGGAAGCGCGCCGAATAGATCAAACCTTCAGAATGATTCTTTCCAAAAATCACTGATCCCCGCCACGCCCTGGGCCCCATGCGCCCAGGCGGTTGCGCTGTCATCTGATTTCATGCCGCCGATGGCGTAGACCGGTAGCGGCAACCCGTCGATCAACGCAGCAAACTGCTCCCAGCCCAGGCCGGTCGCCCGCGGGTGGCTGGGCGTCGTATTGACGGGCCCAAGTACTGCAAAATCGGCAGCCAGTTCACACGCGCGGTTCAGCTCATCGCGGTCATGGCAGGACACGCCAAACATCCATTCATCGGGTATCGGCCGTGACCGGTATTGCTCCAGATATCGCGCGGGCATATGGATGCCACCGGCGCCGCAAGCCCGGGCAGTTTCCAGAATGTCTGCCGGGTTGCCATTGAGCAGCCAGGTAGCAGAGTTTTCGCAACGTAAGGTAATTTGGTCAAACAAACCGGATTCTTCTGGCGTCACCAGACGCGGAACGCGGATCTGGATCATCTTGTAGCCGGCGGTAATGGTTGCGCTCAATGCGCGCAAAAAGACCTCCGAATCACCCTCCGGAGCGCTGACTGCATATTGATCCGGCAATTCAATCGCGGTCACGACAGGTTTGTCTGCTGCGAGCAAATCAACCGCGCGAAGTTTATCGGCAGAGACCCAGTTCAGTTCATGCCCTTCTACCGCCCGGGGTTCGCCGGCATATTGAACAACCCGCCACACATCCAGTTTGACGTGCTTGTCGGGGTAACGATGCTCAAAATTGATCAGGGGTCGTGCGTCCTGCACATCGATAGCGAGTTCTTCCCGTAGCTCACGGCGCAAGCCGTCTATCGGCGTCTCAGCTGTTTCCAGTTTACCGCCCGGGAACTCCCATTGTCCGGCGAGGTGGGTACCGGGCAATCGTCGCGCCAGCAGAATTTTGCCGTTTGAATCTGTTATGACCCCGGCGGCGACATGAACGGGTTCATCAGCCATGGGATGGCCCATGGAGTAGCGCCCATGGGCGACCTATGTCAACTGCCCGTGGCAATGCTTGAATTTCTTGCCGGATCCGCACGGACCGGGCTCATTACGACCGACCTTGCGATCTTGCCGCACAAATGGCTGATGCTGCTCTTCTGATGTCTGTGCGCCACTGCCGGCGTGGCCAGTGTGGCCACCTTGGCCCGCCGTCTGCTGACCCATTGTTTCATGCTCGAACTTCATTTTGGAAGCTGCCCGCCTGCGCCGCTCATAGGCCTCGACATCATCTTCGCTACGAACCTGGATGCGCGACAAAATACTGATTGCATCATGCTTGACCTCATCCAGCATGGAGCCAAACATGTCGAAGGCCTCGCGCTTGTATTCCTGCTCCGGATTTTTTTGCGCATAACCACGCAAATGGATGCCCTGGCGCAAATAATCCAGTGCACCAATATGTTCGCGCCAGTGCATGTCCAGCTGTTTCAGCATGACCAGTCTCTCAAACTGGCGCATGGTTTCCGCGCCAATTTGTTCAACTTTCTCGTCGTAGTCCTTTTGCGCCTGCTCGACGACACGTTTGCGAAGCTCTTCTTCTCCAAATTTGTCATCTTCATCCAGCCATTTCTGCAATGGCAGACGAAGCTGAAACTTACTCTCAAGCGCCTGTTCAAGACCCGCAACATCCCACATTTCTTCGACAGCCCCGTCTGGCATGTGATCGGCTATTACATCATCGAGTACATCCGCGCGGATAGCCGTGATGTCTTCTTCCATCTCTTCGGCTTCCATCAACTCGTTGCGTTGATGATAAATAACCGAACGCTGATCATTGGCGACATTGTCAAATTTGAGTAACTGTTTGCGAATATCAAAGTTGTGCGATTCAACCTTGCGTTGCGCTCTTTCAATCTGCCGTGACAACATGCGGCTTTCTATCGCTTCTCCATCCTTCATACCGACACGCGACATCAGCGCCTTGGTACGATTGGGATCGCCAA
>CBDUSC010000287.1:0-3186 GCA_965369735.1 uncultured bacterium | reverse complement strand
TATCGATGCAGATACTATTCGCCGTATCGCCGCCGAGCTTGCGAGCGCGGCATTCGCAGAACAGATCGAACTCGATATCCCATGGACCGACTGGGCCGGTCGGCGGCATGAAAAAATGATCGGCCGGCCGGTGGCCATGCATGCGATGCGTGGCATATCGGCCCATTCGAATGGTTTTCACAGCTGTCGTGCCATACATGTATTGCAGATGTTGCTTGGCAGTATCGATTGCCCCGGCGGTTTTCGATACAAGCCTCCGTTCCCGCGTCCTGCACCGCCAGGCCCAAAACCGGCAGGCAAACAAGATGAAGTGACAGCCGGCAAACCCATGCCGGGCCCGCCGCTGGGTTTTGTCACCTCACCGGAGGATCTGCTGGTTGATGATGACGGAAATCCATTGCGTATCGACAAGGCTTATTCATGGGAATACCCGATCGCATCGCATGGCCTGATGCATCTGGTGATCCGCAATGCCTGGGCGGCCGATCCGTACCCCATCGACACCTTGTTCATGTTCATGGCCAACATGAGCTGGAACTCGACCATGAACACCGGCGGCACCATGCAGATGCTGACCGACAAAGACGAGCAAACCGGTGAATACAAAATTCCACACATCATTTATTCCGACGCATTTTTCTCGGAGATGGTGGAATACGCGGATCTCATTCTGCCGGATACAACTTATCTCGAGCGCTTTGACTGCATCAGCATGCTGGACAGACCCATCAGCAACGCGGATGGGCCCGGGGATGCAATACGCCAGCCGGTTATCCAGCCCGATCGCGATGTACGGCCGTTCCAGGATGTACTCATCGAGCTTGGCGCGCGTCTGGGTTTGCCGGCATTTATCAACGATGATGGATCGGCACGCTACGAAAGTTACAAGGATTATTTGATTTACCATGAGCGCACACCCGGCATCGGGCCGCTGGCGGGCTGGCGTGGTGAGCACGGCGATCAGCATGGCCGCGGCGCGCCAAACCCAAACCAGATTGATCGCTATATAGAAAACGGCTGTTTCTGGCATCAGCCGTTGCCGGAGTCGCAGCAGTACTACAAGCACGCGAACAAGGAGTATCTGGAATACGCGAAAGAAATGGGCTGGATTGCCGATGCCAGCCAAATCGTATTACAGATATACAGCGAACCCTTGCAGCGTTTTCGCCTGGCGGCAGCCGGCCACGGTGCGCACCCGGTGCCCGAGCAACATCGCGAGCGCATAGCCGAATATTTCGATCCATTACCCATCTGGTATGCGCCATTTGAACAAGCGTTGGTCGATGACGATGAATTCCCGATGCATGCCATTACCCAAAGACCGATGGCCATGTATCACTCATGGGGTTCACAAAATGCCTGGCTGCGACAGATCCATGGCTGGAATCGCCTGTACATACACCGCGACAAGGCGGCCGATCTGGATTTGCAGGATGGCGACTGGGTGTGGGTTACGAGTCATCATGGCGAGATCAAGGCACAAATTGGCACAATGACCGGGTGCAACCGCGACACTGTGTGGACCTGGAACGCGATCGGTAAACGCAAGGGTGCCTGGAACCTGGCTGCGGATGCCGAAGAGGGTAACAAGGGTTTTTTGCTCAACCACCTGATCTCCGATTTGCTGCCAAAGGGTAAAAAGAATCGCTACGCCAACGCCGACCCGGTTACCGGTCAGGCGGCATGGTTTGATTTGCGCGTGCGTATTCGCAAGGCTGAAGCCGGTGACGAAGTATCGCTGCCGCAATTTGACACCATGGTCCCGGTGCCGGGATTGCAAAAGGCGCCGTCGATATTGCGTTTCGGCGAGCAGTTTTTGCCAAAAGGCAATTGGCGAAACAAAAGCAAATGACCTCGCTGCCAAAAACAACCCAGAAGAAACTCGGTTTAGTCATCGATCTCGATACCTGCGTCGGTTGTCATGCCTGCGCGGTGAGCTGCAAGGAGTGGAACACCGGCGGTCACTCGGCACCGCTGACCGATGAAAACCCCTATGGCCGCAACCCCGATGGCGTGTGGTTCAACCGCGTACACGCTTATGAAGTCAATGACAGCTGCGGCAGCCGTACGGTGCATTTTCCGAGATCGTGCCTTCACTGCGATGAACCGGCCTGCGTGACAGTGTGCCCGACGGGTGCGTCTTACAAACGCGAGGAAGATGGCATCGTTCTTGTAAATGCCGATACCTGTATTGGCTGCAAATTGTGTTCCTGGGCCTGCCCGTATGGCGCGCGCGAGTTCGATGAAGACGACGGCGTGATGAAAAAATGCACCCTGTGCGTGGATCGCATATACAACGAGAACCTCGAAGAATACGAACGCGTACCGGCTTGCGTGAGCTCATGCCCCACTGGTGCACGCCATTATGGTGATCTTGGCGACCCCGATTCGGATGTTTCAAAACTCGTCGCCGAGCGTGGCGGTTTCGATCTGATGCCGGAGAGCGGCTACAAACCGGTGAACAAATATCTGCCGCCCAGGAAAAAGTCATTTGCGACTGCGACACCGGCAATTGCTACTGACAATGTTGCGGCCAGCGACGCATCTACTGGCAGCCGGTTACTGGACTGGGCCGATAAAATGCTGTCGCGCTGATTACCGATATGAATCCCGCGTATTCAGTCATCTTTTTTACTGTGGCATCCGGGGCTGGTTATGGGCTAGTGGTCTGGCTGGCAGCGGCGTGGCTGGGCGGTTTCAACCCGGATGAACATACGGCCGGCACGCTCGGTACGGTGTTTGCGCTGGTCCTGATATCCGCTGGCTTGCTTTCATCCACCCTGCACCTGGGTCACCCCGAGCGCTCATGGCGTGCCATGTCGCAGTGGCGTACCTCGTGGCTCAGCCGCGAGGGCGTGTTGGCATTGATCACTTATGTGCCAATGAGCATATTTGCGCTTGGCTGGTTTTTTACCGGCCAACACGTCGGCATGGTGCGGCTTGCGGCCGTCCTGTGCCTGGTCTTGTGTCCTGCGACGGTGTTTGCAACCGGCAAGATCTATGCGTCTCTCAAACCCATCCCGCGTTGGAATAATCGTTGGGTGGTGCCTGTTTATCTGATTACTTCCCTGGCCAGCGGCGCTTTGTTGTTCGCCTGGTTCAAGGCCCTGGATGGTAGCGGGGGCGCCGAACGGGGTATTGCCATGGCGTTTGTCACCTTTGCCTGGCTTGCAAAGATTGGTTACT
>CBDUSC010000286.1:0-3206 GCA_965369735.1 uncultured bacterium | reverse complement strand
CGATGACCTGGTTAATGGTATCTTCCTGATCCTGGGTTTCCTCAAACGGAAACTCTGCTGTAAATGCACGGTAGTCTCTTTCTGGAACTGACATGCTGCGGCCGTTTCGCGTAGCGCGACGCGCATGGATGTCCAGAAGTTCCACCGCGACATCATGTATGCGGTTTGCCGCTTTTTTCCTGGCACGTTGCCACTGATCGCTGCCCAGACGGTGTAACGGAGCTGTTTCCGGTGGGCCGCCGGTATAGCGGGATACCAGGTGCAACGCGTGTACAGGTACGTACAGCTTGTCTCCACCGGCATATTCCAGCGTCAGGAATTCGGTTTCGATCTCGCCGATCGTCAGAGTATCCAGACCCTTGTAACGACCGATCCCGTATTCTTCGTGTACCACCGGTGCGCCCGCCTGCAAATCCGTCAAATCACGGATGATGGTTTCGGGATCGCGGGCCACACGTCTGCGTTTTACCCGCTGTCGTGCGCGATCCCCAAACAGCTGATCTTCGGCAATGATCGCCAGTGGATCAGAGAATCCCGATTGTTCCGGAGCGTCCAGAAGCAATCCGCGTTGTATGGGGGCAACAGATATGGCCATCTGGATATCGCTATCGAGAAACGATTGCCAGCCCGGCAAAACAGGTGGTCGAAAACCGCGCGGGGCCAGCATTTCAAGCAAGGTCTCCCGTCTGCCTGCGGATTCTGCGACAAACAGTATTCGGCCGTTGAAGGATGTTACAAAATCGGCCAGCTTTGCAGTTGGGTCATCGGACCGGCTGTCCAGCAAAAGACGGGGTGGGGTACTGCTGCCAAAATTGTGGCCATCATGGTCATCCGGAAGTTCAAAACTCTGAAGATCAATTACCGGAAAGCGTTCTATTTCCCGGCGCACGCTGTCTTCAGGCACATACAGTTCCCGGGGCGCGACAACGGGTCGTTCGACATCATGCCGGCATTGCTCATATCGATCATCGATTTGTTTCCAGGCATCGCTCAATGCCGTATCAATGCCGCCAATGCTGGCAATCAGTGTATGCGCCGGGAGGTAATCGAAAAGCGTTTCAGTCGAATCCAGGAACAAGGGCAGGTAGTACTCGATGCCACCCGGAGCAATCCCCTGTGACACCTCCTGGTATAGCTGGCTCTCTGTTGGATCGCCCTCAAATGCGATACGAAACTGGCGTCTGAAAACCTGGATTGCGAGATCATCAAATGGGAATTCACGGGCGGGCAAAATGTGTATTCCGTCTATGAGGTCCAGCGAGCGCTGTGTATCGACACTGAAATGCCGAATAGACTCGACTTCATCGTCAAACAAGTCGATGCGAAATGGCTGCCTGCTACCCATGGGGTACACATCGATCAGCGATCCGCGAAGTGAGAACTCCCCGTGCTCCATTACCTGTGGAACGCGAAAATAGCCCGCCGCCACCAGCTTTTGGCGCAGGGCATCGATATCGAGTTTTTGCCCGGGTGTCACGATCAGGGACTGGCCATGTACGTATGAGCGCGGTGGCAGACGCTGGATCAGCGTGGATATGGGTACAATAACGATACCCTTGCTCAGATCGCGAATCTGGTACAAGACCTCCAGGCGCCGGGAAATGATGTCCTGATGCGGCGAAAATACGTCATAGGGCAGCGTTTCCCAATCCGGGAAATGCAGAATCGGGAAATCATCCCCGGCAAAGAAACTCAGCTCGGATTCGATCCGGTCTGCAGCCTGCGCAGACTCCGTCACGGCCAGGATCAGCCCATCGTGGCGGTTGGCAGCGCGCGTGAGCATCAGCGGGCCGGCGCTCGCGTATAGCTGGCCCCAGCGCTGGCTACCGCTGCTCGGCAATGAATCGGGTGCCCTGCCGGGCTTGGCGGCATTCATAACAATTTATAGATTAAACAGGATCTTATAAAGGATATCTAGAAATATTATTAGTTATGGCGCGCATCTGCCCGACACGGTTCATAGCCGTGGTCCCGATCTTGTGCCTGACGGGTCCCGGATCAGGTGGTGTTGCGTTTGTCGACAGCGTGTATGACGTGCTGATACTCGAAATAGACCACAAAACCATCGTATTCCCAGCGGGTAATCGGCGGTTCACCCACAGCGGATTGCTTTACCCGTGGCTGACCGTACGCCGATTCGACACGGTCCATGGTCATGCCGCGAGCCGGCCCATTGGTGGCCACTCCCAGCGTATCGGTATCCGTCGTCATCGGTTCAGCATGCCCCGCTGTCGCCAGCAGGAATATGGCTGAAAAGAGCGGCAAAAGCTTTTGCATTGCCATAGGGTCTCTCCCTGTCACCTGCGACCGAATATAGCACCCATTCCGGTGTCAAAAAAACAACCTGGCGCACGTTTTTGCGCCGCAATATGTTGAATTGCTGCCACCAGCCACAATCCTGGCCCGTTATTATGCTTTAATTCCGCCCCATGTTACGCCCGCTGGAACTGTTTGTCGGTCTACGATATTTGCGCGCAAAACGCGAAAGCAGCTTTGTATCATTTATTACTTTTGCATCCTTGCTCGGTATTGCTGTCGGTGTCGCCGCGCTGATTGTCGTCTTGTCTGTCATGAATGGTTTCGAGGGCGAGCTTCGCAGCCGGTTGTTGAGTATGACGGCGCATGCAACCCTCTCGTCTCCGGATGGTTTGCTAAGCGACTGGCGGCCTGTGCTGGAGCGCAGCGTGGAGTCGCAAGGTGTCGCCGGCGCCGCTCCGTACGTTGAGTTTCAGGCAATGCTGGCCAATGGCAGTGATCTCAGCGCCGCATTGGTACGCGGCGTGGACCCGTCATATGAAAACAATGTATCCGGTCTTGAAACCACCATGCAGACGGGCAGCATCGAAGATTTACGGCCCGAATCGCAAAATATCGTCATTGGATATGTGCTGGCACTGAAACTGGGTGTGATTGTGGGTGACAAAATCAATCTGCTGGTGCCACGAAGCAAAAACGGCGAAATTGTCCCGTTGCTGCGTCGTTATACAGTCAGCGGCGTATTTGATGCCGGTGTTCAGGAGCACGATACAAGCCTGGCGTTTATCCATTTTGAGGATGCGGCGGTTCTGGAGGGCGAACCCGGTGCAGCCACGGGCATACGCTTGCGTTATGAGGACATATTCGATGCGCCAGTTCTCAGCCAGCGCCTGGTCGAGTCACTGAATGCCGATCTGGATCGTACGCTGGTACAAAGCGACTGGAGCAAG
>CBDUSC010000285.1:0-3210 GCA_965369735.1 uncultured bacterium | reverse complement strand
CGACCACGGTGTCATACAGGAAAAAAAACAAACGGGATATAAAGGTAAAGGGACGATTGATCAACTCCAGCGGATAGCTGCGCACAAGGTGTACACCCGTTTTACCGGTTTCGCCCAAATAATTGTTTGGCATGCTGCCAAAAGTAAATGGCTCCATCGAGCCATAGTTGACCAGCATGTTGATTCGATCGAGCATCGCTATGGGGCGTGCGTATGGCCCTACTTCACCGGTGGAGAAAAAAAGATATTCGTTTGTAATGCCCTGCTCCAGTGCGTACCGCGAAATAATATCGAACAGCGAGTCGCCCATTTCCTCGACGCGGACATTGGTCAACAACGGAATCTCGGGCGGTTTGTTTTCCAGCCCCCTGATGAGCACCGGGTTGTTGTTGGCATCCCGATATGCGACGTACTCGCGATCCCGTATGTTGATCAGCACCGCCATCTCTTTTTCGATCGGCATGGCCCAGTCCACCACCTCGTCGATAACTTTTTGCCAGTGCGCCCTGTCCAGCACCAACATGGCTGTACCTTTGGCCTTTTGCTCAAGAAAAGTTTCTTCGTCGATTGGCAGTAGCTGGTAAACCGGAATCCAGTCGGTGTGGACTGTCAGGGTTTGTTGTGTGTCGGGGCTGGCATATGCATAGTACGTCAACCCATCACCGGAGTACCTGACATACAGAGTGACATCGCCATCCCATATGACTTCGTGTATTTCCGTGGAATCGTAAAAACGCAGGATTTTCTCTATGGGTTCTTCAACCGAAACCTGCTGTTCTTCCGGCGGCACACCGCTGAGCTGATCGTTCCCGGATGCACAGGCGCCGAGCAGTATGACCAGAATGACAATCAGATAATGCATGCGGCGCACATAAACAAACGCGTTTTGTTCAGGAACTGGCTTCAATTTTTTTTGCTTTGTCCTTTAGAAGCTCCAGGGCGAGATCGATCGTATCGAGATGGGTGCGGAAGCACACCACGGCGATCCGCAATATGAACTGGCCATTGAGGGTGGTTGATGTAATCACCAGGCGGCCATCTTTCTGTATCTCTTCAACCAGCCGCTTGTTGAACTCATTGGCGTCTCCGGTTTTGGGTACATAACGAAATGTCACCACTGACAATTCGGGCTCGGGCCCGACTTCAAAACCCGGTGCTTTGCCAATCTCGTCATAGAAGTATCGGGCCAGAGCAAGTTTTTCGGACAAAGCAGCGCGAAATGGTTTCAGGCCAACCAGTGCCAGCGGCAGCCAAAGCCGTAATCCTCGAAACGGTCGGCTCAGCTCCAGGGACAGATCCGCGGGAGATAGCATGTCGGTCCCCGGGTTTGCATCCTGCATATAATTGGCATCGTAGTAGTGCGATCGTGCCAGCGCATTGCCGTCGCGCACCAGGACCGCGCCGGAGCCATAGGGCAAAAACAGCCCCTTGTGCGGATCCATCACAATGGAATCCGATCGATTCATACCCTGAAGGACCTTTTCGCCATCCTTGCACAAAGCGAAAAAACCACCATACGAAGCATCCACATGCAACCAGAGCTCGTTGTTGACCGCACACTCACCGAGTTCCTCCAGGGGATCGACGGCTCCTACATCGGTGGTTCCGGCCGACGCGATAATGAGCCACGGCCTCAAGCCACTGCGCCTGTCATGCGCAATAGCCGATTCCAACGCATCGACACGCATACGATAGCGGTCATCAACCGGTATCCACCGGCGTACGCATTCATTCAGCCCCACAATGCGAACGGCCTTGTCGACACTGTGGTGCGCCTGCCCGGTCAGGTAGATCACCGCTTTTTTGACTTTGGATGCCTTGATCTCAAAAGCATCGCGCGCCGCCACGATACCCATGAGGTTGGCAATGCTGCCACCGGACGTCAGATCACCGGCCGCGGTATCGGGGTAGCCAATCAATTCAGACATCCAGTTGGTCAACCGGTGTTCCAGCCTGACCGCACCGGGAGACGCAAAATACACACCCGCATACTTGTTCGTGATGTCCGCCAGGTAATCTCCAAGCGCTGCGTGAAAAATACCGCCACCGGGGATATATCCGAGGTGGCCGCCGCTCGCGGGGTTGATACCCGGTTTGCGGATTTCCTCGTCGAACAGATCCAGGAGCTCGTCCAGCGCACGCGGTTCATCATCGATGGGCATATTCAGCAGCGCATCGGGTTTGCCCGGGTTCGGATCATAGGCAGGACGCTCGCCGAGTTGATCCAGGAAGCTTTGACAATAGCGACCGGTTTCCTCGGCAAGCAGTGCCCGTTGCTGGGCATTTGGCTCAAGCAGCCGAGCTGTTTTTTCGAAATGCCGGATTTTCGCGCGCACCGTACCCCCCATTGCCATGCCAGCCGATCATGACAAATGGTAGCAGACTCGCTACCAGGAATAGTGCACGCGATAGCGAATAATTTTTTCCTCATCTGCAGCCACAGTTACCGGGAAATGTACGGTCCTGGCATCGGTCTTTTCAAAATCCGTGTTTTTTTCGCGAATATCCCAGTTGACCCAGCGGTACAGATTTTCCTTGACCACCACCTCGACGGCTTGTTCCTTGTGGTTACGAATCTTTATCTCGATTTCTTCTTCCATCCACTGGCCATGTACATCAACCCGAAAGTCGGTTTGTCGTCTTTCGCCCACGACATCGAAGGCAGAACCCATTTTGATCAAAACCATTTCGTTTTTTGGCGTGTGGTCGATGATGTCTTCACCGATGAACTCAAGACTGCCATCAGCATCATCCTGCCGGGATACGCGAATACGGCCCGCGGGCAGCGGTATACCCAATCCATTTTTCTTTTCATTTTTGAATTGAAGGTAGGTATCCACTTTTTTGTTCATTTCGGTGCCATAGTTTCGATCCGTCAGTGGCGAACCATAAAAACCCCTGTAGGCCACCGGCAGACCGTAGTAAACGAGGATCTTTTTTGCCGGTATCTTCCTGGCGCCGGGGAATAACTCGATCTGCTTGGTGGAGTTCTGTGGCAGCGTCGTCGGCCGGCCCAGTGTGTACAGATGGAATTCGAAAAACGACTTTTCGGAGAACCCGGAGGCCGCACGGTCAGCCGATAACTCCATTGCGGCCGCGCGTTTCATTGCGACCTTATGCTGATCCCGGGTTGCACGATGCACATCTCCTGCAATTAGTTTCAGGGTGGCATTGTCGTAACTGGCACCAGTCTGGTTGATGATCGAAACC
>CBDUSC010000284.1:0-3227 GCA_965369735.1 uncultured bacterium | reverse complement strand
AAATGCTGCGCACACCGCCGAGATATCCTGGTCAAAGCGCTTTGAAATCTTGTAGGAACGAAATACTGAATCGCCTTTGGCCCGCGGTACGCGTACGGAGCACACAATCTCGCCGGGCTGCAGATCATTTTTCATGTAATCGAGATAGAAGTCTTCAAGCGCGACACAACGCGTATCACTATTGCGCCTCAGGCAAATCTCTGCGCCAAGCGCCATGAGCCCTGGCATGGAATCACCAATGGGTGAACCATTGGCAACGTTGCCGCACAAGGTACCGCTGTTGCAGATCGGCGGTGATGCAAATCGGCACACGATCTCTTTAAAATCCGGGTACTCGGTCAACAAGACATCGAATGCATCACTCAAAGGGATTGCTGCACCGATCTCGATGAATTCATCGCTAACATTGATTTGATTGAGCTCCGCAACATTTCCAACATAAATAATTTGCGGCAGTTTTTTGTAGTGTTTTGTAACCCATAACCCGACATCCGTGCCACCGGCGAGTATGGTGGCATCTGGCATGGACGCGTATGAGCTTGCGAGACTGTCAACGGAAACCGGCGCCAGGTAATGATACCCGCCGTATTTGAACTCCTTGTCGGCATCCACCCGAATATCACTCAGTGCGGACTTGAGATTCGCTTCAAAATCGGCTGGTGATGGATCATCCAGCTCATACATTCGCTCTGCCGCCTCCAGTATCGGCCGGTAGCCGGTGCAGCGACAGAGATTTCCGGATAACGCGTATTGTATATCGGCGCCAGACGGCGATTTGTTCGTCATATATAGCGCAAACAAGGACATGACAAAGCCCGGTGTGCAAAACCCGCACTGCGAGCCATGGCAGTCCACCATCATCTGTTGCACAGGGTGCAGACCGCCGCCGGAAATTTTTTCCAGACTCTCGACTGTGAACAGTGCTTTTCCATCCAGCGTCGGCAAAAACTGGATGCAGGAATTGATCGGCCGGTATCGAATGCCATTATCATGGCCACCAAGTTCGGCAAGCACGACCGTACAGGCACCACAATCACCTTCGGCACAGCCCTCTTTGGTACCCGTTTTCTTGAGATATTCGCGGAGATATTGCAGGACTGTCAGCGTCGGTTGCTGATCCTCCACGACATGCAATTCGCCATCGAGCAAAAACCGAATTGCCGGGGAATTATTCATGCCTGAAGCAGCCATCATCAGCTACCCCTGTATGTCGAATAACTCCAGGGCGAGACTAGCAACGGAACGTGGTAATGCGATTCTTCGGAAATGCCAAAACTGACGGTCACCACATCCAGGAATGGAGGCTCGGGAAGATCGACGCCTTTTGAATCGAAATAATCGCCAACGTAAAAGCTGAGCTCCCACTGGCCAATGGAAAAATCATCATCCATCAACGGCTCATCGCAACGGCCATCCTCGTTGGTCGTCGCACTGGCAACCGGATCATCTGAATCTGAATCGACCCGATAGAGTTCGATCAGCATACCCTCGGCCGGTACGCCGTCATAAGTATCGAGCACGTGTGTCGTAAGGCTTCCCACACCCCGATTGTACTCACAAAAGACACACTAACCAGCGGAATCAGCTCTCGAATATATCCAAAACCGGTGCCAGCTCGGTCTTTCCCTGTTTTATTTCTTCGAGTGTCAGACCGGATAACTCGTGTGGAAACACAATCCACTCATCGGTTTCATGCAAAAAATAATCCGGAACAAGTTCTGTATTGTTGTTGTTGGGCTTGTACCACGGGCAGGCAATCTTCACGGTTTTCGGCATATTCAGGCGCATCTTTTTTTTCAACGACCTCAAAAGCGCGCGAATACTGCGACCGGAATCAAATACATCATCAACCACCAGCAACGAGTGTTTCGCATTGGCTTCTTCGATAATGTAATGCAGACCGTGCACCCGAATCCTTTTGGATTGCTTGCCTATTCCGGTATATGACGATGTACGTACGGCAATGTGATCGGTCGACACGCCAACGAATTCGAAATATTCCTGTATTGTGATGCCAACGGGTGTTCCCCCGCGCCAGATACCCACGATAAAATCGGGTTTGAAGCCGCTGCGGTGAATATTAGCGGCCAACCTGAATGAATCCTGCAATAATTCCGATGCGGTAATGTATATCTTGCTCATGCAAAAAGTGCTATTGGGTTATGAATAAACTGGCTATACGCGGCTCGATTCTTCATTTTCTTGATGATCCGACAGCGGATGATAACTCAGACGCCTGGCAATACATCGAGGATGGCCTGCTCGCCACAGAGGATGGGTATATTACTCGTCTTGGTGAAGCGCAACAATTGCTCGCCGATCTGCCGAACGATACCACGATCACCGATCATTCCGGCAAGCTGATACTCCCCGGCTTTATCGACACCCATGTCCACTCGGTCCAGACCGATGTCATCGCATCGCATGGCAAACAATTACTGGAATGGCTGGAGGACTACACATATCCGGCCGAATCAGCATTTGCCGACAAACGCCATGCCACCGATGTGTCGGGGTTTTTCCTGGATGAACTCCTGCGCAACGGCACCACGACCGCGATGGTACTCGGCAGCGTGCACCCGGGCTCGGCAGACGCAGTATTTGAAGGGGCCCGCGCACGTGGTATGCGCATCATCGCGGGCAAAACCCTGATGGACCGAAACTGCCCCGAGGCGCTGCGCGATACAGCCGAGACCGGCTACGAGGAATCCAGGACACTGATCGAGAAATGGCACAACAAGGATCGTCTTGCCTATGCAGTAACGCCACGCTTTGCACCGACCTCCACACCGGAACAACTTGAGCGCGCCGGTGCATTGCTGCGCGAGTATCCCGACGTACACATGCAAACCCATCTCGCGGAAACCGTCAAAGAGGTCGCATGGGTGAATAAGCTGTACCCCGGGCGGCGCAGCTATCTCGATGTCTATGATCACTTTGGGTTGCTTGGCAAGCAATCGGTGATGGCGCATGGCATCTGGGTGGATGACGATGATCTTGCACGCATGGCCGAAACCGGCACATCGATATCGCACTGTCCAACCTGCAACCTGTTCATGGGCAGTGGTCTTTTTGATTACAAAAAGACACGATCAGCGGGCACACATGTTTCACTGGGCACCGATGTCGGCGGCGGTACCTCGTTCAGCATGCTGGCGGTAATGCACGATGCCTACAAGGTCGCGCATATGAACAAGCAAAACCTTTCGGCGCTGCAGGCATATTAT
>CBDUSC010000283.1:0-3247 GCA_965369735.1 uncultured bacterium | reverse complement strand
TGAACAATAGGTAATCCGTTTTTGTAGCTGAGCGTCATGCCTGGTTGCTGATGCCGGGTTTGTTTTTCGTATACGGTGTGCAACGCAAGCGGTCGCGATGCGTTGACCAGGTATCTGTCACTGTTTTGTTGTCGTATCGCGAGCATGCTTGTCGCATCGGTTTTTGGCTGGGCCTGCAGATAATGCAACGATTCGCCTGTGGCCAGACCGATGGTCAACCGGCTGGATGAGGCAATATCGCCATCACCATGAATCTCATCCCAGGTGACTTCGTTTTTGATGTCACCCCACAGCGACAGGCCAAGCAGCAGCAATACCGATGAAGTTACACTGCTTGCGAGCAGGATCGATAACATGCTGGTCCCGGGTTTTCGCGCAAGCAGGGCGAACACGGACGCCAGCAAATAAAAGGCGAAGAACGCACCCAGCCACCAAATCAATTTGAGTAATGGGTTTGGCAGCAGACCGGCCAGAGATATTTCCGATGGATGCAGGTCGCGCGGTTTTTTCAACAAGGTATTGATCGCGGTGGGGATATCATCATCAGATGCAACCGTGACATTGTTTGCACCACCGCAGGCCTGCATTTCCTTCCATCGTTGCCAGGTGGAGCCATTTGCGAAAATCACCCGGCCACAACTGCCGACAAAGTATTGCAGGGCTACAAGCTGGTTCTTGTTCAAACCAATGAGCGTATCCCGATCGACCACAAGCAAATCGATGGCGTCATACCCGGCGGCATGGTCGGGAAATGAGCCCGGTGCTGGTTTTTGCATGACCAGTGGATCGGTAACCAGATCAAAGCGGACTTCCTGTCGCATGGTCGTGCCGTCCGGCGCTACAAACTCGATCACAGCCGGATCGCTGTCGACAAGGGGCAGTGTGGTGTGGGTCTGGAACGGCACACCGGCCTGCAGCATCAGCGAAGACTCTATTTCAAACCGAGGGTGGGTGATTTTCCATGATGCCTTGCCACCGGTATCGCTGAATATGCCAATCAGCAGTTCGCTGGCGCGCCCCGGCCGGGTTTTGCCATCCCAGGCTGGTTGGATGTCGACCAGGGTTTCGGCGCTGGCCGCGGTTGCGAGGCCCGACAGCCCAGCCAGACCGGTGAGCAACAAAAATATTGGCAATAAACGCATCCGCAACGCCAGGCTTACTCGGAACGCACAACCAGGTTCAGCGCAATGACCATCCGCGCGGTAACGAGATCCTTGTTGTCCTCCCACCAGCGACCGGATTCGGTGTTGATCCAGGACCCATCCTTGTCCTGCGCAGCGAGAATTGTTTTTGCGAAATCATTGCGCCAGTTGTGCTCCACACCATCGGTATCCGTGACGATCGGATCGCCATAGGCATACATGCATTTTGCAAACACGGTGTAGTAATAGAACAAACCATCCTTGTTGGGTGTGCCCGGGTTGTGGTCCAGCGTGTAGTTGGCACGTATCCAGTCATATGCAGCCTGGACGCGCGGGTCGTCCTTGTCGGCCCCGGCAAACAGCAGTGCGATCAGGCCGGCGTGAGTCATGCCGCCATATGATTCGAGCTCTTTGTGCGGGCTGAAACCCGGCATGTAGGTAAAGCCGCCGTCGTCACCGGCCCACGCCTGGTCATTGCTCTCGCTGCGATTCTGCGAGCGGCTGACAAACATCAATGCTTTTTCCCAAACCGGGTCATCCGGGTCGACAGAGGTGGTGCGCAGTGATTCGAGCGCCATGTACTGGTTGGACAAATCGGGGCGCTCATCGCCGCCATAGCCGATGCCGCCATAGTATGCGTGCTCAGGCTCGTAGCCTTCTTCTTCGTCGATCTGCAGACCGGTCAGAAACTTTTGCCCGTTGGCAATGATGTCTGCGTATTCCGGATTGTTGGTTGCCTGCAACGCGATGAGTGCGACCGCCGTGTTGTAGTTGCGATTTTGATTGGTCTCGCTGATCGATCCATCGTCGTTGACGTGTGCGAGCAAAAAAGCAATTGGACGCTCGATGAATGCACCATCGGTCTCGTTGTATTGCCGATGGCTTTGGAGAAATGCGCGCAGGCCGAGGGCAGTAATACCCACCGACCGCGACCAGGAGCCGTCATCGGCCTGGGACCCGCGCAGATAGTGCAGGCCGGCGTCGGTTGCCCGCTCTGCTTTGGAGCGCAACGCGGGATCCATCAGCTCTGCCGCCTGCGCCACAGATGCTACGGTCAACATCAACGCTGTCAGCAAACATGCCAGTATTTTTTTATTCATGATTGTCGTGCACTCCAATGAAATGAAATCCTTGAAAAATTATCAGGTACCCGGGCGATAAACGCGATTGCAAGCAAAACAAGCGTAGAAGTTACGGGGTCCGGGTAATTGAAACGTTGTAAACCGATTTCCACGTATTGATAAAACCAGTCACCGCGCAGGTAATCCACACCTGTCGATGATGCAAGATAAGACACGGGGCTCGCAGCGACGATTGCATCGACGGCAAACTGCCGCTGGCTGTTCAGAGCGGCAACCGGTCCCAGCCAGACCGGCGCAAGGGAAAAAACTGCAAGCAAAAGCTGTGTTGTTGCGATGGCGCATTGATGACTGCTCATCATGATCGCCAGGCGGCGAAGCACCGCAATGATGGTTGCAGCGAGTATAAAAAGCGCGCCGGACAGCCTGAGTTGTAGCCCGGCATCGAACATTGAACCGCCAACGAGCTGAACAAGGACTGCGCTCAGCGCAATGGTCGCGGCGGGCAGTAACACCGGCGCTACAAGTGCGTCGTTGCCGCGGTCATGCGCTGGCAATAATTGCAGACCGGCTACAAGGCAAAACATGGATGCGATCAACCCGCGGCTTGAGAGGGATACCGATTCAAAACCTGCGGTCAGGGCGATACTCATCGCTGCGCCCGATACGCATGTCAAAAAAACAGTTGTCAGCCAGCGACGCGCATCGTCACGATTCATGCGGTTGCCTCCCTGCGCCGCTTGATGCGGTGTGCTGTTCATATTCAACAGCGATCGCGGCGCTTTATTATTTTGTCCTGTGTCCGCGAAAACATTGACGGCGTGCCCACCGGGCACGCCGTCAAGGACAGTTGTTTTTATCACCCAGAGGGTCGGGTGACAAAAAAAGATTCCGGAAGGGACGGAATCCGAATCAGACCTGTGTTCGACAAGCTGTCCCTTGTCTCTATACAAGCAAGAACCGTACCGGACCGAGGGTTTTTTGAACTAAGTGTTTTATATCAGACAGTTACGTGGTTTATGCGTC
>CBDUSC010000282.1:0-3265 GCA_965369735.1 uncultured bacterium | reverse complement strand
TCCAGCTTCGGGTGAATCAGCGCGCGAAACACAGGCGGTATCAACGCAACGGCTATCATGGCCGGATAACTCGCCGGCAACACCGGTCCATCGGCGTCAAACTCCAGGCCTTGCCACTCGCGCAGTACATCCTGGTGATGATGAGAATGTCTTTGCAGGTTAAACAGAATAATATTTGTGAGCCTGCGCGGGCTGTCCCACGCGTGGTTGCGATTGAACCGCTCAAAACCGCCTTCGGGTAGCGCTCGTCTCCGCAACCCATAGTGTTCGACATAATTGACCGCCTCGAGCAAAAATATCGCAAATACGGCCTGGCCGATCATCAATACCAGGCCCTGTATGCCGGCAATCGCAAAACCAACAGCAGCCAATACCGGCCAGGCCGCCAGCGATATCAATACGCGGTTGCCCGGGTGCCAGGCACTGCGACCGCGCTTGGCGAGATCATCGGTCTCAAATTTCCATGCGCTGGCTATGCCACCCAGCACAGTTTGAGGTAAGAACGCATACAAACTCTGGTTACGAGGTGCCGATGCGGGATCGGCATCGGTACCCACGCGCGAGTGATGTCCCTTGTTGTGCTCGACCTTGAAGTGCAGGTAACCGACCACCCAGAGCATTAGCGTCGACGCAAACTTTGCGACGGGTTCCAGCCGGTGACCGAGTTCATGGCCGATGGTAATACCAAGCGCGCCGGTCAAACCACCGACCGATAACGTCAACCCGATGAGTTCAAACCAGCTCAGCCCATCGGTCGCAGTGATCTGCAGCGCCCAGCCGAGCAGTGCAATCTGTATCGGCAGCCAGACCAGAGCCGGCAACATGTACCAGCCATTGCCCTTGAGTTTCTTCAGTTCCTGTTCAGAAGGGTTGCTGAGATTGTCGCCCACCAGCATGTCCAGCACCGGCAGGATAAAAAAAATGAACACCATGGCCAGGTATTCACCCGACCCTCGGATCTGGTGCCCCACAACCACCAGCAAGGGTAGCGACAGTGGGATAATCTGTAGTAGTAACTTTTTTTGACTGGCGGTCATCTCAGCCGAAGATAATTAATTGAAAATCCTGGCGGGCCTCACTTCAATAGCGATCGCCACAGTATGCCGTACGACAATTTCATCGCCGGCCCTGATTTTGTCGAAATCCTTCACTTGTTGTGACACCCGCAGGGTTTCTTTCGAGCCATCGGCTCTTTCGATTTCGATTAGCCGACGCGGGTGACTGATGTGCAACACCTTGGCTGTTCTTACCACGGTTTCTACCGCGGCAATGCCCGGTTTTTCGCCCTCGGGAGCAATGGCTACTGCTGTCGCGCCGCCGGTGTCCGGTTCGGAGCCACCGCCAGAGCGGACGAACAAGGCGACTGACTCATAATATTCGACATCCAGCCGATCTCCGACCTCAACCTGGTCAAAATTCTGAGCCAGATCGTCGACCTTGATCGTCACCATGCGTCCGGTTTCGCCGCGCAGGGTGACCATGCGGGTGTCATGGTCGATTGCATCGACGGTTGCAGTGATCGTGGCCAGGCCGGAAACCACGGTTCCAGGCTTTTGTGAATCCGGTACCGGCTCGGTGGCGCAGCCTGCCATAGCCAGTGCAATGAGCAGTGCGAGAATTCTGGTTGTCATAATTGTTGTGTTCACTAAAGGTATTCCTTGCATGGTGTTGGAATTGGTTTCATCTGTATCTATATCGGAATTACAAAGATTATCAGATCGCGGGCAGCGGGGGTGCACCACAGGAGCAATACGTCTAATATACGCAGGTCCCGGGTGAGCCCGGACGGGCGGTTTAGTGCATAACAGATCGAAAAACTGGCAGCACAAGTCGCGGAGCACAGGGGAAGATCAAAAGCTTCTTCGATTAAAGCGAAGGGACACATATGGCACTAGCAATAGTATTGATTCTGCTCATCGTAGGGTCGCTCGCATTCCATGTCTGGAGCCCGTGGTGGTACACAGAGATCGCCTCCAACTGGGGGATGATTGACTCCACGGTCGATATCACCATTTGGGTTACCGGTATCGTGTTTGTTGCAGTGAATTTGTTCATGGTGTATTGCCTGTTCAAGTTTCTGCACAAACCAGGGCGAAAAGCCGAGTACAACCCGGAAAATAAGAAGCTGGAATTCTGGCTCACGATTGGAACGGCCGTCGGCGTGGCTGCCATGCTGGCACCCGGGCTGGTTGTCTGGGGTCAGTTTGTCAATGTGCCCGATGACGCCCATGAAGTCGAAGTCGTGGGTCAGCAGTGGAGCTGGAGTTATCGATACCCGGGCAAGGACGGCAAGCTGGGTACGGTCGATGCCGCGCTTATCAGCCAGGATAACCCGTTTGGCATGATGGATGACCCAAACGGCAACGACGATATCCTGGTAACCCATCCGCAGATGCATTTGCCATTGGGTCTGCCAGTCAAGTTGCTGCTGCGTTCGAAAGACGTGTTGCACGATTATGCCGTGCCCCAATTCCGCGTAAAAATGGATCTGGTGCCAGGTCTTGTTACCTATCTTTGGCTGGAGCCGATCCGGGTGGGCACATTCGAGATTTTGTGCGAAGAACTGTGTGGTCTGGCGCATCACACCATGCGTGGAACAGTCGTGGTTGAAGAGGAAGCCGACTACCAGGCATGGCTGGAGACTCAACCGACCTGGGCTGAGCTTAAAACCGTTGCAGCAGGCGATGCGAGCGCCGGTCAGACGGCCTACGCGATATGTGTTGCCTGCCACGGGCAGCAAGGTGAGTCCAACCCGATGCTCAATGCGCCAAAACTGGCGGGTCAGGCGGATTGGTACTTGCGACGCCAGATCAATTATTTCAAAAACGGCGTACGCGGTTCTCATGACGACGACGTATATGGCAAGCAAATGGCGCCGATGGCTGCGACGCTGACCAGCGATAAAGCCATTAGCGACGTCATCGCCTATATCGAAACACTACCGGACAATCCATCTGAGGCAACCATCACAGGTGATACCGCACGCGGCAAAAAAATGTATTTGACCTGCGGTGCCTGCCACGGCAAGCAGGGTCAGGGCATCTGGTCGCTGAATGCGCCGCGCCTGGCCGGCATGAGCGACTGGTACCTGGCGACACAGCTCAAGAATTTCAAAGCCGGCGTTCGCGGTGCCCATCATGGCGACGAGTACGGTTCGCAAATGTGCGCCATGGCCAGGATATAGCATAACGAAAAGGCGATGAATGACTTGAACGCCTACATCAATACAATGTGAGGGACTACTGATGGAATATGTTGCAATTTC
>CBDUSC010000281.1:0-3266 GCA_965369735.1 uncultured bacterium | reverse complement strand
CAACGGGAATGGCAAGGAATACTTTTCGGCAAACTCCACGTGCGATGCAACATCTTCCAGACTCACACCCAATATTGTGATGCCCATTTTGCGAAAAATAATTATGTCGTCACGAAAGGAGCATGCTTCAGTTGTGCAACCGGGCGTATCATCCTTTGGATAAAAATATAACACTACCCATTTGCCCGAGTAATCCTCCAGGCTGTGCCACTGGCTGTTTTGATCTTGCAGGCGAAAACCAGGCGCGGGTTCGCCGGGTGCAGGCGCGGCAAAAGACGCTGCTGTAACAAGGCAGGCAAAAATAATGATTAGATTTTTCATCGCGGATTCCTTGAGCTGGCATTAGTGCCGGGGCAGACACAGTGTAGACTACAGCAGATATGCAGGATCAAAAAGGCACACAGGACGGAACCATACCGAAAAGAGAGAAAAACGGTCTGGTGTTGCCCGGCGGTGGCGCACGCGGTGCCTACCAGGTCGGCGTGTTAAAGGCCGTAGCAGAACTTGTGCCACCTGGTTCATCCAATCCGTTTCCAATCCTGACGGGCACCTCTGCCGGCGCAATCAATGCGACTGTACTTGCCGCACATGCACAAAACTTTCGCCTGGGTGTAACCCAACTGGGTCGAGTATGGAAAAATTTCAGGGCCGAGCAAGTTTTCCGGTCAGATGCACTGACGATGGCAAAGACCAGCATGCACTGGCTGGTTTCGCTCGTCACGGGCGGTTTATTGCTACGCAACCCGAAGTCGTTGCTGAACAACGCACCGCTGTGCAAATTACTGGAAAAGAGTATCCCGTTCAGCCGGATACAAAATGCGCTGGACAAAGGACATCTCGATGCATTGGCGGTAACCGCATCGGGTTACGGATCGTCGCGATCGGTATCATTTTTCCAGGCTGCTGAGCATTGCAGTGAGTGGGGGCGGGTTCGGCGTATCGGCAGGCGCGCGCATATCCATCTGGATCACCTGATGGCCAGCGTTGCCGTTCCACTGATTTTTCCGCCGGTACGCATTGGCCGGGAATACTATGGCGATGGCGCGATGCGCCAGAACATGCCGTTGAGTCCCGCCATACACCTGGGCGCAGAACGGATATTGGTCATCGGTGTCAGGGATGAACACCCGGACGAGCCGGATAATTTCGATGAGGAACCCGACTACCCCAGTTTTGGCCAGATCGCGGGCTACATGCTGGATACACTATTTCTGGATGGCCTCTATGCTGATATCGAGCGATTGACACGGCTGAACATGATGGTTGAGCAGGTCGAGACCAGTAAGCTGCATGGACCCTCTTCACACCTCAAATGTATCGAGTGCCTGGTCATAGTGCCGAGCGAGGACATCAGGGAAATAGCCCGCCGTCATGTGCACGAGCTACCGGCGCCGGTGCGCATGCTGCTGACCGGTCTCGGGGCCATGCAGCGCGGTGGCAGGCAACTGATCAGCTACCTGCTTTTTGAACAAGGCTATACACGCGAACTGATGGAGTTGGGCTACCGGGACGCCATGGCTCAGGAGGATCACCTGCGTGCATTTTTGCATGGTGAGCAAATGCCTACCATCGATGCACCGGAGTCGCTGCGGCGCGATTTGTCAGGTGAGGAAAAGCGTCCCCAATCCGAGGAATGACATAAAGCCAACGACATCGGTGATGGTTGTCAAAACCACGCCGCCTGCCAACGCAGGATCAATTTGCATTTTTTTCAACACCAGTGGAACAGTCACACCGGCTGCGGCAGCGATCAGCAGATTGATTGCCATCGCCGCAGCAATCACTGCGCCGATTTGCCATTGACCAAACCAGAGTATGGTCGCAAGTGCCACGACGCTGGCCCAACCGATACCATTCAGCATGCCAACAGCAATTTCCTTGAACAGCAGCCAACGCGCATTCGATCGCTGAACCTGACCCAGAGCCAGTCCGCGGATGACCAGCGTCAGGGTCTGGCTGCCGGCAATGCCGCCCATGCTGGCAACAATGGGCATCAGCACCGCCAATACAACAACCTGTTCCAGGGTTGCCTGGAACAGACCTACGACCCAGGCTGCCAGAAATGCAGTTGCCAGATTGACCCCCAGCCATACGGATCGTCTGCGCGTACTGGTAACAACGCCCGCAAACATGTCCTCGTCTTCGTCCAGACCGGCCATGCTCATCAATGAGTGTTCACCCTCGTCGCGGATAACATCGACCACATCATCAACGGTGATCCGACCCAGCAGCTTCCCTTTTTCGTCGATTACGGGTGCCGACATCAGATCGTGATCCTCAAACATAACGGCAACTTCATTATCCGAGGTCGAAACCGGTATTCCTTCTACCGTTTTGTCCATAACATCAGTGACGATGGAACCGGGTTCCCCGGTCAGCAGGCGGGTGATGTACAAGCTCCCCTGGTATTCGTCGTTGCGATTGACAACATAAATGCTGTCTGTACGATCCGGCACGTTGCCATGGGCGCGCAAATATCGCATGACAACTTCCAGCGTCACATCCGGGCGTACGGTAATCGTATCGGTGTTCATCAGGCCGCCGGCGCTGTCTTCCGGGTATGCCAGTACGGCTTGCAAGCGATAGCGATCCTGCTGATCCATGGATTGCAGGACCCGACGCGTTACAGTTTCTGGAAGATCCGGGAACAGGTCGGCTAGGTCATCAATGTCCATGCCATCGGCTGCGGCAACCAGTTCTTCGGCATCCATGCCATCGATGAGCTTGCCGCGCACCTCGTCGACGACTTCGACAAGAATTTCGCCTTCATCATCGGGGTCGACAAGATCCCATACGATTTTTCGTTCAGCAGGGGGCAGTGATTCGAGCAGGTTGCCGATCTCGGCAGGGTGCAGCATGTTGATCATGCGCTGCACTGGCCTGAGCGTACCCGCTTCCAGGGCACCGCGCAGTGCCTCCAGATGGGCTTCTTTTTTTGTCAGTGTTTCTGGCGCCATAGATCGGTACCGGGCAAAGTCAGCAAGCTGGCCGCATCAGGCTGATGCGGCCTGTGGTGCGGACTCGTCGCGGAGTTTAGCGGGGATCGCCGGGCAGGTCTAACCTGTAGTTAGTCCGAATCAGCGGCAGAGAACAAATCGATAGTTTTGCTGCCGATCTCATTGTGCCGGGTCATGACATCGGTGGTTTTTGAATTGAAATATCCGGCAAGCTGATCAGCGACATAGACTGACCGGTGTTGGCCGCCGGTGCAGCCGATCGCAATCGTCAAATAACTGCGATTCGACTCCTGGAATTGTGGCAACCAG
>CBDUSC010000280.1:0-3269 GCA_965369735.1 uncultured bacterium | reverse complement strand
ATAAAACCTGAACCCCGAATCCAGATCTCAATGGCATCATGTTTTAATATGCCTGTAGTGCTGTAAAATTCAGGTATGACATACCAAGCCTTTGGTTTTCTCGCCTAGCTATATTGATAAAAATTATCTTCATTATGAGATTCTAAGTGGTGAAATTTCAGAACATGTTCTACTATTGCTTCATATCCGGGAAAGTCATTAATAGCCAAAAAATCAGTTTTGCTTTGCCCGGGTGATCGCTGGCCGCAATGGCACCAATATTCCAGATCATCCCGCGGCCGGCATCCATGTGCATGGTTCCGACAAACAGCCGTCTTCCGCGCTTGTGCTCCACCGCTATCGCATCAATCATGTCCATGGTGATGTAATTCTCGATCAGCGCTCGCAGTGGCGCCGTATCAGTCATGGAGTCGCTACGGATCGCGGTCAGAATACTGCGTTTTTTTGCGATGTCCTCTGTTGTCGTGGTCGTATAAACCTTCTTGAGTTCATCGTCATAATCGCTGCCAAGAAAGACAAAGGGCGCGGTCAGCGCACCGGTGCTGACACCGGTGACCATCGAAAACTCGGGTCGTGTACCTGCATCAGCCCACCCGGCAAGCAAACCTGCTCCAAACGCCCCATTGGAGCCGCCCCCGGAAATGGCCAGGTAATTGTGTGGCTTGTCGTATGTTGCCGGGAAATTTGCCTTGAGCTCAGAGTCTGTAATGCTTTCAAAGCGTTCAAGTGAAAATTTGGGCCATTCGTCACTCCAGAATCGTGCGTCGGGTATGCCCGGGATATCGGCGGCAGTCGTCAGCTCAACGGGTACGGGTGTGCGCTCCGGGGTCGAAGAACATGCGGTCAGCCCCAGCACTCCGGTGAATACAAGCAAGACAGACAGGTGTCGTCGACAGTTCATATGTTGCTCCCATGGGTGATGTGGCGCTGATTGACCACGCCGGAAGTATAGTCGAACACAGCATGTAACGTAAAAAAAAGCCCGCAACCGCGGGCTTTTTTTCTTTATCGGGCAACAATTCGATTATGGTGTAATCGTCAGTGTTGTCGTGTTTTTATCGTAGTCTTTCAGCTGAATCTTTATTGACCCGTTGTTTCGATGCTCAGCGAGCACACCGACTTCCTCGCGGAGATTGCCGCTAAGGTCTTCGCTGGACATGATCCTTAAACCCAGCCAATTGGACGACGGGAAAGCTGGTGTATTTTTCAGAACTCCGTTGCTCACCTTTTTTGTTTCGACCTTGTTCTCGTCAGTGGCTGGATTGGTAGCCAAAACAAGATACGAGGGATCGTTCGGGTTGCCATTGCCGTTTGTATCCCTGAGCAAAGCCAGGTCCTGTGCCTGCCAGTCCGTCGTATGGAAGGTCGTGTTTCGAAAACGCGTTCCGTTGGTATAACGACGGTCCTGAACCTTGTTTTCACCGGTGGTTTTGTGTCTTGCAAGCACCGACAGCAACGGGTTTTGCCCGGGTCGGATGACAGCTTCCAGGGCAATGGGATTCCATTTGCTGCTCATAAAGAAAATATTCTTCAGCAGCTTTCCATCAGATATCCGTCGCAACTGCACCTTGATTCGTTTTTTGGATGGCATGGCCGGGTTATAGCCCAAAACCGCAATAGCCGGGTCATTTGTCACACCGTCACCATTGACATCGTCCAATACCGCGATGTCGATGGCATCCCAGCTATCGCTCAGGAACTCAATTGTCTTTATTTTTGCACCGGTTCCAGCAAAACGGATTTCAGCTTTGTGTGAGCCATTACTGAGCTTGTCTGCCAGTACTGCTACTGCCGGATCGTCGGCCACACCATCGCGATTGCCATCCACGCCGGTCGCAACCGCAACGCCCGTCCATTTATCACTCAGGAAACCGACCGTTTTGATCTTGTCGCCGTTGGCACCGGAGAAATACCGAACCCGTGGGCGGTCCGAAGCTTTCTGAGACAGGCTCGCGACATCCGCCACGCCGTCACCGGACATGTCGGTTACACCAGTAATATCAACATAGGTTGGCGGCGGGAGCACGGGCAGGGCCTCGGTGCGAGACGCATTCCACATCCCGGAATCATTCGTATCGGGATCGACGAATGACCAGTTACCAGTAGAGGTGAGTTTCGCCATATTGATTGAGCCGTTCAATGTGACCCCGTCCGGCAACGCCCCATTGATCGTACCATTGGCGGCTGCGAAAAGTGTGCCTCCAGTCTCGCCTTCTTCCACAAACGCTCCGCCCACGAAGACATCCACCAGGACGTAGACCATCATATTTCCCGGTGCGTTGACGATAAAATAGATTTGGCCGTCAAACGTTACCGGCGTGCCGTCCTCGATACCCGATCCTGTCAACTCACCAACATACAGGCCGCCCGAATCCTTGTACGGACCCGAATCCGAAGACCGCGTGCCGACTACCGTACCGGGTTCGACGCAGCAAATAGCGGCGTCGATATTGTTGCCGGAAATCTGGCCGGTAACCGAATCAAACGGTGGAATCGGGCTGACGAAACTGAAGCTGCCATCGTTTTCAATATTGAGTTGTGCGATTCCACCTTCTTCATCAAAAACGTCATAAAATAAGGCGATCGCGGTATTGTCCGGGCGTACCATCAGGGAAAAATCGCCGTCATCAAAGTTGCCGAAAAATGTGCCGGTGTAGACACCAGTAAATTCACCAACGGCGTATAGAGGGTGAACCGGCGCCATCGTTGCCAGTATAAAAATCAGGATACCGCGCAGCAGCATATTTCCCGGGCGCAGGAACGATCGGGATAAACCTTGCGAAATACGGATCATATGGTGCGGTATTTTTTGTGACATTTTGTTCACCGTTATGGTTTCTCGCGTGCGGCGATTTTTGTTTTTGATATGTCTCGCAACCGGCAAGCTGCGCCTATGGGAAAATCGTTAGTGTCGTTGTCTTGTTAGTGTAGTCTTTAAGCTGGATCTTTGCTGATCCATTGCTTCGATGCTCGGCGAGCACGCCCACTTCCTCGCGAAGATTGCCGCTCAGGTCCTCGCTGGACATGATCTTCAAACCCAGCCAATTGGCGGACGGGAAGGACATGGTTTTCTTCAGAACTGCGTTGCTCACCTTTTTTGCCTGGATCATGTTCTCGTCTGTGGATGGATTGGTAGCCAAAACAAGATACGAGGGATCGTTTGGGTTGCCATTGCCATTTGTATCCCTGAGCAAAGCCAGATCCTGTGCCTGCCAGTCCATGGTATGGAATGTCGTATTTCGAAACCGCGATCCGTCGGTCAAAAGGCG
>CBDUSC010000279.1:0-3280 GCA_965369735.1 uncultured bacterium | reverse complement strand
GTGGTGAGTTCACGCTTGCGTTTGTCGGTTACGGTGATGAGTCAGAGTCCGCGGTTATCGAGCTGACGTACAACTGGGGCACGGATAGCTACGACGCGGGAGACGGATTTGGTCATATCGCCATCGCGGTACCCAATGCAGCTGCCGCCTGCAACGCCATACGCGATCGTGGCGGCAGCGTCGTGCGCGACGCAGGCCCGATGAAACATGGTGGTAGTGTCATTGCCTTTGTCGAGGACCCCGATGGTTACACCATCGAGCTAATAGAGGTGAACCAGGAGGTAAATTAGGGTCCGGTCTTATTTTCCGGGGGCACCCATCGCGCCGCACTCGATTTTTTTGCCCGTGTATTGCACTCTGATTTCCTTGTCGCTGCGTACACCGGTGACCAGCGTTGCAAGTTCATTACCATCTGCTATCCGAATGAAGCTTATCCGTTGCGGGAAGTCATGCTCGGGGTTCACGAACTCCGCGCCATCAGGTCCACTGGCTGCCAGGGCAAACCTGACTGGGGAATCCCGGCCACCCGGGTACGGGTAGAACCAGACACCATCCGGCTCTGCGCTGATGCGGATAAATTCATGAAACACCAGTTCATCGCCGCGCCAGGTGTATACAAACGCGACGATCGTATTTTGGCTGATGTGCGAATAGTGCTCGTACATATGCGTGCCCGATTCATCCGGTGCGCTTTTCCAGCAGCCGGCCAGGAACCCGAGGTCAGAGAACGAGCGATCGCCGAGTTGCGTGCTGGTGTCTTCAGAAATGCCAGACGAGAACGGCAACAAGAGCGCAAACAGAATCAGTAAATATCGCATTCAGGATGCCATCGCGATCGCTTCCATCTCCGCGAGTACTTCACGGATCTGCGCGATCGCCCAGTCGATTTGTTCTTTTTCAATGATCAACGGTGGCGCGAGGCGCACTACTGTTGTGTGTGTTTCCTTGCTCAACAGGCCACGGTGCATCAACCGCTCGCAGACCTCGCGCGCCGTTGCCTTGTCCGGTTCTATTTCCAGGGCAATGAACAGACCTTTACCCCGCACTTCCTTTACAAGACTGCTGTCGATGGTGGCCAGTTGCTCGCGCAAATGTGCGCCGAGTTTTGCGCTGCGATCCGCAAGTTTGTCTTCCACAAGCAAGTCCAGTGCCGCTTTGCCCACTGCGCTTGCCAGTGGATTTCCGCCAAAAGTGCTGCCATGGTCACCCGGCGTAAATACATCCATGACCTCCCTGCGTGCCAGGAACATGGATATCGGTAAAATGCCGCCACCAAGCGCCTTGCCGAGTATCAGGCCATCGGGTATGACTCCATCGTGTTGCGATGCCAGCAGCTTCCCGGTGCGGCCGAGACCCGTTTGCACTTCATCGCAGATCAGCAAGACATTGTGCGCCTTGCATATCTCGGCGCAGCGTTTCAGATACCCATCGGGTGGGACGATAATGCCGCCTTCGCCCTGTATGGGTTCAACAAGGAACGCTGCTGTGTTTGGCGTAATGGCAGCCTCCAGTGCGTCGGCATCACCAAACGGGATGCGCTTCAGGCCACCGGGGAACGGTCCAAAACCATCCCGGTATTGCTCATCCGATGACATTGCGACAATCGCGATTGTGCGGCCATGAAAATTTCCATCGCAGGCGATGATCTCGGCCTGCTCGTCGGCGACACCCTTCACCGTGTATGCCCACTTGCGCGCAGCTTTGATCGCCGTTTCGACCGCCTCGGCGCCGGTGTTCATCGGCAATGCCACTTCCTGACCGGTCAGCTCGCAGGCAGTTTTGAGAAACGCCGCGAGCTTGTCCGTGTGATAGGCACGCGACACGATATTCAGCCTGGCTGCCTGATCATTGAGTACCGCGACCAGTTTCGGGTTGCAATGGCCGTGACTGACGGCGGAATAGGCGCTCATGAAATCGATATATCTGCGACCCTCATCGTCCCAGAGGTATACGCCTTCGCCGCGCGTCAAAACGATCGGCAGCGGATGGTAATTATGCGCGCAATACCGGTTTTCCAGCTCGATTGTCGGGTTCATCAGATAACCTTGCGGTTGCGGGTGACCTCGTATGTTACCGGATGGCTGCGATCACACGCCACACTGCACCGCGAAAACGTGTTCACCGGAGCACGTATGAGGGTACGAGCTTGCACACGCAAGCGGCTGGGGTAAAGTAGGCCATTCGCTCAGGGAGTACGGTGGAAGCAAACCTGGACAATATGTTGGTCACAGTGGTTGCACTGGGGGTCGGCGCAATATGGCTGGCATGGCGCACCCGCATGCCCGCTATTTTGTTGTTGTCGATTATCGGGCTGCTGGTCGGTCCCGGTCTGGGGATCATCGACCCGGGCGAAACCTTTGGTGAATTACTGCCGCCGGTGATCAGCCTGTGTGTGGCGATCATCCTGTTTGAGGGCGGCCTGAGTCTTCAGCTGCACGAACTCAAACTCGCCGCGGCGGGTGTTCGGCGGCTGGTGTATCTGGGTGCGCCCCTGGCGTTGATCATTTCGTCATTTGCCGCGCATTACATTGGCGGTCTTAGCTGGCCGGTTTCTCTGGTGTTTGGTGCGATCATGGTGGTGACTGGTCCGACGGTCATTATCCCCATGCTGCGCCAGGCCGCTCTGAACCGGCGTACGGCTTCATATTTGAAATGGGAAGCCATCGTCAATGACCCGATTGGTGCATTGATGGCGGTTTTGTTGTTCGAATATTTCGTTTATGCCGGCGGAGAATCCGATGTCGCGAGCGGTATCGGGATGGTGCTGCTGTCTGGTGGTTTGCTGGGCGGTGTAGGCGGCTGGTTGACCGGCAAAGCATTTTTGCGTGGCTATGTCCCGGAGTATCTCAAGTCGCCGGTGATGCTTAGCCTTGTGCTGGTGGTTTTCGTGGTGTCCAACGCATTGCAGCATGAAGCCGGTCTGCTGGCGGTCACGATCATGGGCATGGTGGTAGGCAATATGCGGCTGCCAGGAATCCAGGACATGAAACGCTTCAAGGAATACATCACGGTGATGCTGGTGGCCGTGATATTTATTCTTTTGACATCGGATCTTGAGCCGGAAGTTTTTCGGAATTTCGATTGGCGAGATGCGGCGCTTATTGTCGCCATACTGTTTTTGACGCGACCGTTGACGGTGATGCTGGCAACTATCGGTGCGGGCATGGATATTCGCGAACGCCTGTTTTTGTCCTGGATAGCACCGCGCGGCATCGTGGCTGCTGCAACCGTTGGTGTCTTGGGTCCCGGGATGTTCCAGGCCGGTTACAGCGGAGCCGAA
>CBDUSC010000278.1:0-3290 GCA_965369735.1 uncultured bacterium | reverse complement strand
AATGGATAGCGCGTCAACGAACTCGACGCCACCTTTAATGTATCCGTTACGCGCATGGTTTTTCCGCGCGCATGTCTTCGGCAATTCTGCCATCGACCATACGGATGCAACGTGTTGCGCGATCGCCAATTTGCCTGTCGTGCGTCACAACAATCAGGGTGAGTCCGTTATTGTTTAGTTTTTCCAGTATCTCAACGACGTCAGCACCCGAGCTGCTGTCCAGGTTGCCGGTCGGTTCATCGGCAAGTAGCACGCTGGGGTTCATAATCGTCGCCCTCGCGATCGCAACTCGTTGTCGCTGGCCACCCGATAGTTGATCCGGCCGATGATGCGCGCGGTCCGCCATGCCAACGTCCTCAAGAATCCGGTTAACCTTGTCGCGACGTTCGGCGGGCGAGGTTCCCGCCAAAAGCATTGGCAATTCGACATTTTCTGCGGCGGTCAAACGCGGAACCAGGTGAAAGAACTGAAATGTAAAGCCGATTTTCTCGCCGCGAACGGCGGCTTGTTCATCGTCGCTCAGCGTTGTGGTATCGCGTCCATCCAGCCGGTAAATGCCTTTATCAGGCTTGTCGAGCAAACCGAGAATATTCAGCAATGTTGACTTACCGGATCCGCTGGGCCCCATGATCGATACGTACTCACCATCGGAAATGGTCAGATCAATATCGTTCAGCGCATGCACTTCCTGGTCACCGACCTGGAATATACGGTGCACGCTTTCCAGTTCGATCATATCTAGTTTTCTGAGGCGACCACAGCGCCTTCTGTTACGCCCTCGCGGCCAGCGGTCAGCACAATTGTTTCACCGTTGCTCAGGCCATCGAGAATCTCGGTGTATTGCCAGTTGCTCACACCGATTTCGACGTCGCGCAACTCCAGGACACCATCGGAGCCAACAACATACACCTGTGATTCATTGATCAGCGCCTGGCTGAGGATACGCGTGGTGTTGTTGCGGATCGCAAGAATTACCTCGACATCCGCGCTGTAACCCGGCAACAGCACGCTATCGCCATCGGGTTGCTCGATCTCGGCTTCAATTTCAACGGTACGCGCCTGCTTTTCTATATCCATCACATAAGGTGCGATGCGCCGAACCGTGCCCTGGAAGTGCCGGTCGCTGAACGCGTCCATGCTAATGCGGGCAGGCATGCCTACCCGTATCGCTGGCGCATCCACCTCGTCAATGGGCGCAGATATATACAGGCACGAGTGATCGATGAGATCCACTGCCGGCAATGTCGGGATACCCACGGGTGAGGGTGTCACAACTTCTCCAAGCTCACCATTGACCTCGGCAATCGTGCCGTCAAACGGTGCCCGGAGAATGGTGCGCTCCAGCGCGGCAACCGCCACTTCGACACTGGCTTCGGCCACGCTGATTGAGGCTCTGGCGGCCATGCAGCCTGCTTGCGTGGCTTTTTTCTCACCGACTGCCAGATCGGCCGCCTCTTCCGAAGCCAGACCCTGGCTGTGCAAGCGCGTCAAACGGGTCGCCTCGCGTTTCGCTGTGGCAAATATCTCGCAGGCCTCCACTGCCCGGGCGCGTGATGTTTCGGTCTCTCTCTCCCGGAGTTTCACTTGGGCGACCAGATCATCATTCCAAAGCTCGAGCAGTATCTGGCCGGCTTCAACCCGATCGCCTTCACTGACAGGAAGCCTGGATATCTGCCCGCCCATGGTCGGTGCCAGTTTGGCGCGGCGGCATGCCTTGACCGTACCGGCGCGGGTATTGGCAACGGTCAACTGCACTTCGCCGGTCTCAACCACCGCGGTTGAAACCCTGACAGGTTTTGGCCGCGACAAAAAGAAAACGCCGGCGGCAACCAGGGCGATAGCCAATATGATCAGAATCCACTTTTTCATGTGCGCATTCTACTTCAGGAGACAGCTATTGATACCGCGGCACAAACTCCTGCAGAACCGCACTGCGCAACAACATCGGCGGAAGCAGCCCCTGCGCCAACACAAAGTCATGGAATGCCTTGCGGTCGAATTTGTCTCCAAGTGCAAGCTCAGCCTTGGCGCGCGTTTCCAGCAAGCGCGAATAGCCATAAAAATACGAGGTCGCCTGGCCGGGCGCCAGGAACGAATATCGATCGCGCTCGGAGTTCGACGCAGCTTCGGATAAAATCACTTCGTTCATCAGGAACTGCTTGACGTCTTCGGGCGTGATTTCACCGAGATTGACCAGTGGATCGAGAAACGCCCGTGCCGCGCGCAGCAATCTCGATTGCAGTGATATCAGTTGCCCATCCAGTGGCAGATACGGTTTCATCTCCGCCTCGGCATACAGCGCCCAACCTTCCACATTGACACTATTGAACGCGTATATGATCCGTGCGGTGGAAACACCGTTCTCAATAATCGACGCAAACTGCAGCTCATGGCCGGGCCGTGCTTCATGCACCGTCAACGTCCATGCCATGGCACCAAATGTGAAATCATCAAATTTGAGCGCTTCCTCACCTTCTTTTGCCGGCATGTTGAGCGGCAAAACAAACTCAGCAGGTTCGCCGGTGTTGCCGATCATCCTGGGTGGTTGCAGATGCGGCGCGGGTATCTGTGCGGTTTCTGCCTCGCTGGCCAGGCGAATGACTGCATCCCGATCCGGTAGAGTCACGATGTTTTCGCGACGGATGATTTCTTCAAGCGACTTCAGCGTTTTTTCGTAATACGGCAGAATTTCCTCGCCAACGAGTTGATCGGATCGCAGGCGGCGAATAACCGATTTGTAATCCGTCTCATCCCAGCCATACTCCCTGGCAACCATCGGTGCGATGGCATGCATTTCATTGCGAATTTCCATGTAGGCGCTTTGTGCCTTGTCGATCATTTGTTGCGGTGTGATATCGACACCGAATACCCTGAGGTTGTAGGCATAGAGCTCGGCCGGCAATTGATGATTGTCGCGGGCGCGCTTCATGATTTCACTGTTCAGCCAGGCGTCGTACTCCTGGATTTGTTTTTCAAACACATCCATCGGCTCCTGCCAGCCGCTCAGGTTGCTCTCCATAAAAAGCTGGCGGATACCCTCAATAAACGAGGCGGTGTTCCCCAGATCACGTTCAAGCTCACCCTTGTATGGCCCGCGTATGCCCGGCACATCAATTCGCTCGCGGGTACGCCGTTGCGCAACTTCCGTGAGTGGCTCAAAACCGGGCTCCATACCCGTGTACTTGCGCATTCTCACCACCGCTGCCGGATCACGCGACGAATCAACCCGTGGGTCGAGCACACCCTGCATGCTTCCGAATACACGCTGCGCCACATTGAAATACGGCAGC
>CBDUSC010000277.1:0-3304 GCA_965369735.1 uncultured bacterium | reverse complement strand
CTACGAGATCTGGTCGACCGGCACGCTGTACTTTGCGTTGTTTTATTTCGCCTGGTCGATTCTGTATTTCCAGATCAGCGGCCGTTCGCTGTTTCATGCGGTGCCAGCCATGGTGGAGACCGATGCCACATCGCAATCCAACGGGCTGGTGTTCAGGGTCGACAAAGCAGGTGAGCAACGCATGTTGCAAGACCGGGACATTTGCTATGTAAACGCCAGCGGTGATTACGTTGAGCTGGTGACCGCCGCCAATACCTATCTCAAAAAAGAGACCCTGGCCAGGCTCGAGTCACAGCTCAATAACGAGCGCTTCAAGCGCATCCACCGCTCTATCATAGTGAACGCCGAAAAAATTGAGAGCGTCGTGCCAAAGCAAGGCGGTGCCTACGAGATCACCCTTGAGGGTGGACATGTCATTCAGTCCAGCCGTTCCTACAAGATCGTGGTCGAGAGCATCTTGCCAAAAGGCTAGCCAATCCATTGGTCGACGACCAATGCCACTCACCGATTGAGCCCGCCACCAGCCGAAAACCCTTTGCCACAGCCATTCTCCTGGCCTTTCATAGCAGACAGGCAAATCAACTGCATTGGAGACACACATGGCAACGGCGGTATCACTACAGAACGTTAGCAAGATTTATCACACGGGCGCGGGCCGTTTTGACGCGCTACGACCCCTGGATCTGGGCTTTGTTGCCGGGGAATTCGTGGCCGTCACCGGACCATCGGGTAGCGGCAAGTCCACCCTGCTCAACCTCATCAGTGGCATCGACCACCCGAGCGGCGGTGCAGTCAATGTGGCCGGGCTGGATATCTATAGTTTGTCCGAGAGCAAGCTCGCCAGCTTTCGCGGTCGCAACATCGGTTTCGTTTTCCAGTTTTTTCAATTGATCCCCACACTCACGGTGCTGGAAAACATCGTGCTGGCCATGGACCTGGTGGGAACAATCCCGAAAAAGGATCGCAGGCAACGTGCGCTGGATTTGCTTGAGCAAATGGGTGTCAAGCGCCACAAGGACAAACTCCCGTCCAAACTTTCCGGTGGCGAGCAACAACGCGTGGCGATTGCCAGGGCGCTGGCCAACGACCCGCCGATCCTGATCGCCGATGAACCCACCGGCAATCTCGATAGCGAGAACAGCGACCGCATTATGCAGCTTTTTGCCCAATGCGCGCGCGACGGACGCCTGGTTGTGATCGCCACCCATGAAACCCATGACCTGAGTTCCTTTAGTCGCCGTATTGCATTGGCCGATGGCGCCATACAACTCGACGAGCTTCAGAATTTCAACGAGAAAGTTGATCAGGGGATGGCACGTTATGCATAACAGTATTTTGAAAAAGATCTGGCGCGATCTATCCGAGCGCAAAGGTCGCACGCTACTTACCTTATCAGGCCTGGCCATTGGTTTGTGGGGCGTGGGAAGCGTGGCCGTCGCCTGGCTGGTGTTGCAAAAGGATCTCAGCGAGAACTTCACCTCCACCAACCCGCCGGCGATCGTGATGACGGTAGAAAACGACAAGGCGTCGGACAAACTGGTTGTTGAATCGCTCAAATCGGTCGAGGGCATCGCCGTGATCGAAAATCGCCCGCTGATCATGGGCCGGGTTGAAATTACCCCGAATCGCTGGATGCCACTTGCGATGTGGGTGGTCGATGATTTCAACAACATGCAGGTTGCAACAATATTTCCCGAAAATGGTGACTATCCACCCGTAACCGGCAGCATCGCTTTCGAACGCGACGGACCGCTGTTGGTGAACTTCATCAGAAAGCGCACGACATCCGGGGCAACCGGTCATGACGCGCCCCCGGCTCATGCGCCACAGGAAAAGAAAGCATTCACGCGCTTTGAAGACGAACCCATCAACATGCGGCTCGCCGGTGGTGAACCCTTCGATGCAGTATTCGGTGGCATGGTATTCGATCCCCGGCAGGCGCCATCGCGCATGGAACAACTACTGTACGGATACGTGACACAAGAGACGGCACAACTCTGGACCGGGGGCAATTATGCAGATCGCGTGCTGGTCACCGCGATGGCCGGGTACCAGGATGATGCGGCACTTCGGGAGCTTGCCGCGAACCTGGCTGCCCGGCTTGAACGGCAGGGCCGTCGGGTAACCGATATCGACTACCCGTCGGTGACCGAACATGTGCACCAGTTCCAGATGAATTCAATACTGTGGGTGCTGACCGGTCTTGGCACACTGGCGCTATTGATGAGCGTGGTGCTGGTATTGAACCTGATCAACAGCATACTCACCGGGCAGGTACGCCAGATTGGCACGCTCAAAGCAATTGGTGCCTCAACCCGCCAGGTGTCGATGATGTTCCTGGGTGCGATGCTGCTTCTGGGTTTTCTGTCCAGCCTTGCAGCACTACCCTTCGCATTGAACAGCGGTTACATCGTGTCACGATTCCTGGCCATGTTGTTGAACTTCAAAATTCTGACGCTGAGCCTGCCCGTCGGTTACTGGGTGGTGTTCGTCATACTGGGCAGTATCTTCCCGGTGCTGGCGGCGGCATTCGCGGTCAAACGCTGGTGCACGGTTCCCGTAAACAATGCGCTTCAGCATTTTGGCGTGAACCCGGCACTGGAACAGGGTCTGCGAGTGGATCGCATGCCCATGCCGCTGACCATGACCATGCGCATGGGTCTCAGGAACGCATTCAGGAAACCAAAACGCGCACTACTGACCGCGGCAACGCTGGCTCTGGGTGTGTTGATATTCATGATGGCCATGAACACCCGCAGTTCATTGTTATACACAGCAGAGACCGAAGAGCAGCAGAAGCACTATGACGTGGTGGTGACATTCCAGGAACCAATAGACGCAGCGCGCATTTCCTGGATGGATCGTTTCCCGATTGTCAGTCGCGCGGAAACCTGGCGTGCCGAGCGTGCCTCGATCATCGATCCGCAATACCTGGAGCCCGATGTGGTGCCGTTCCTGGTGGTACCGGATGACAGCGACATCATTCGCCCGACCCGCATCGATGGCGAGTGGCTGAAAACTGATCAACCGCTGGGTATCGTGATCGCACAACGACTCAAGTTTGCACACCCGCAACTGGCTGTGGGTGCAGACGCCAGGATCAGAATAGGCGATCGGGAATTTGTGTTGCCAATCGTCGGAGTGTTCAAGGAGTTTGGGCCTGCCAGCATTTATATCCAGGAAGCGGGTTATCAGGCGCTGTTCCCGGATGCGGATGCACGCGTCAAAATTGCCTTTATCACCCTGGAGGAATCCACCGAAGAAAACCTGGACCAGTTGACCGCGTCGCTGGAATCGCATTTTG
>CBDUSC010000276.1:0-3336 GCA_965369735.1 uncultured bacterium | reverse complement strand
TTCAAATGACGGTACATTAGTTCGGTAGACGAGTTCGCACACCATAAGACTAAGGAGCCGCACTGCGAATTGGAATTCCCCGGGAATTGAAACCGCTGGAAGGCAGAGTGGGTTTGACCCCGGCAGCCTGTGCCGAGCTGGTGAGAGCCGGCCACGAGGTGTGTGTCGAAAATGATGCAGGCGTTCTGAGCGGCTACCCGAACGAGCAATTCGAGGCGATCGGCGTAAAAATTCTTCCGTCTGCCGAAGAGGTCTATGGCGCAGCCGAGATGGTGGTAAAGGTCAAGGAACCTGTCGATGCCGATCTCAAACACCTGCGCGAGGATCATTTGCTGTTTTGTTATCTGCACCTTGCGGCACTGCCGGAGCTGACCCAGAGTCTGTGCGATATCGGGTTGACCGCTGTGGCGTTTGAAACGGTCGAGGATCAGCTTGGTCGCCTGCCATTGCTGGCCCCCATGAGCGACATCGCGGGTCGGCTCGCAATACAGATCAGTACGCACCTTTTGCATCAGCCACAGGGTGGCAAGGGTATTCTTCTTGGCGGTGTGCCGGCTGCAAAGCGCGGCAAAGTCGTCATACTTGGCGGTGGCGTGGCTGGCGGCAATTCGGCCGTACTAGCAGCCGGTCTTGGCGCTGAAGTGACGGTTTTTGACATGGATCGGGACAAGCTCGAGCGCGCCCGCGGTCTGGGTGCGAATGTCACCGGCCTCTATCCGCACAGTGCCGATGTTGCCATGGCGGTTGCCGAGGCAGATATTGTTGTGGGTGCCGTGCTGATCACGGGCGAACGCGCCCCACACGTCGTATCAGCGGATATGGTCGCCTCGATGGATCCAGGCAGCGTGGTTGTCGATATATCGGTGGATCAGGGGGGGTGTGTGGAAACGACCCGACCGACTACCTATGATGACCCGACCTACGTGCATGATGGTGTCATTCACTTTACAGTGACCAATATGCCGGGGGCAGTACCCAGAACGGCCTCGCAGGCGTTGTCGGCAGCAATCTCCCATTATGCCGTGGTATTGGCAGGCGGCAACTGGCGGGGTCATGAGGGTCTGCTCAAAGGCATCAATGTGGAAGCTGGAAAAGTAGTACATCCTGCGCTTTTCAAGTAAGCTCTGGCTGTATTTTCAATAAGTTAACACGGAAACTTAATAGATAGGTTGAATGTGGCAGGGGCGGCCAGAACCAAGGAGAGTAGCGTTCAACTAAGCGGTTCCATACTTCGCGCGCTGCGTGAAGGGGCACTGTGGGTGTTCGGCTTTTTGGCCGTGATTTTTTTCACGGCACTGGTCTCGTATCACCCGGGTGATCCCGGTTACAGCAGCGTCGGCAGCGGTCAAGGCGTACAGATTGTCAATGCCATCGGACCCGTCGGCGCATGGCTGGCGGATTTCTTTTTCCTGTTGTTTGGTGCGCCATCCTATTTGTTCCCGGTCATGCTGGCCTATGCAGGCTGGCTTTTGTATCGAACACGCAGCGAATCGGAGCCCGTGACACGGAGTGTATTCGCCTTTCGTGGTCTGGGTTTTGTCATTACGCTTGCAACCAGCTGCGGCCTGGCCACTTTACATTTTGCAGGAATTGGTTTGCCCCACTCAGCGGGTGGCATCCTGGGTGATGCGGTCGGTCATGGTCTGGAAGCGGCGCTGAGTTTTCTCGGAGCAACATTATTGCTGCTGGCGCTGTGGCTTGCGGGTGTTTCATTGTTTATTGGAATATCCTGGCTTGCGATCATGGATGGGATCGGCAGGGCGGTACTGAAGGTCCATGACCATACCCGTGCGTTGATCTTTAAGCTCAGGGATCGCAGTGCCGGCAAACAGCTCAGGCAGGCTCGCAAGACCATGCTCCGCGAGTCTCGGAAAAAAGACCAGAAACGCACACCACCCAGAATCGAGCCGGGCGTTCCGGAGCTGGTATCCAGCGATCGGGTTGAGCGCGAACGACAGGTGACCATGTTTGAGCCACCGGCAGATCACGAATTGCCACCTGTAAATCTGCTGGACGACCCACCCAAAAAAGAGACCGGTTACTCCGAAGAGGCGCTGGAAGCCATGTCGCGGCTGGTGGAGTTGAAGCTGCGCGATTTCAATGTTGAGGTGGACGTAGTCTCGGTACAGCCCGGTCCGGTGGTCACGCGTTTTGAGCTGAACCCGGCGCCGGGCATCAAGGTCAGCCAGATCAGCAACCTTGCCAAGGATATTGCCCGCGCGCTGTCGGCGGTCAGCGTCAGAGTAGTCGAGGTAATACCTGGCAAGTCGGTCGTGGGTCTGGAGATTCCAAACGAGGCCCGCGAGCTTGTGACGCTCAGTGAAATCATCAAGTCCCAGGCATACGACGACGCGCAGTCGCCGATTGCACTTGCCCTTGGCAAGGATATTGGCGGGGCTTCGGTGGTCGCCGATCTGGTGCGAATGCCGCACTTGCTGATTGCCGGTACAACCGGTTCGGGAAAATCGGTTGCGATCAACGCCATGGTGCTCAGCATCCTGTACAAATCGACTGCCGAACATGTGCGCATGATCATGATCGATCCAAAAATGCTGGAGCTGTCGGTGTACGAGGGTATACCGCACCTGTTGGCACCTGTAGTCACAAATATGAATGAAGCGGCCAATGCATTGCGCTGGTGTGTTGCCGAAATGGAACGGCGCTACCAGCTAATGGCGGCGCTGGCGGTGCGCAACATCGGTGGTTATAACCGAAAGGTCAAGGACGCGATTGACAAGGGCATACCCATACCTGATCCCTTGTTCACACCGGATCCGCTGGCCGAGGATGACAAGCAGGTGCCGCCGGATCTGCAACCGCTGCCGTATATTGTTGTGCTGATCGACGAGCTGGCCGATCTGATGTTGGTCGTGGGGAAAAAAGTCGAGGAACTTATTGCAAGGCTTGCGCAAAAAGCCCGCGCATCGGGGATCCATATGATCCTGGCAACCCAAAGACCATCGGTGGATGTGATTACCGGTCTGATCAAAGCCAATATTCCCTGCCGCATCGCATTCCAGGTTTCTGCCAAAGTGGATTCGCGGACCATCCTCGATCAGGGCGGCGCCGACAGTCTGTTAGGTCATGGCGACATGCTTTATTTGCCACCGGGTACATCGGTACCGACGCGTGTACATGGGGCATTTGTATCGGACCAGGATGTCCTCAAGGTTGTAGCACATATGAAAGGTGACGTAATACCGGGTTATATCGATGAAATTCTCGAGGGCCCCAGTGGTCAAATACCAGGAATCAAGGATGATTTGCCCTCGGCTGGAGGCGCGGAAGAGGATCCGCTGTACGACCAGGCGGTTCGAATCGTGACGGAAACCAGGA
>CBDUSC010000275.1:0-3346 GCA_965369735.1 uncultured bacterium | reverse complement strand
CGCAAGCTCTTCCTTGCCCGAAAAAACCAGGCTGAGGAATTCGAAACGCCCCGGGCCCGGGGCCCAGCGCATCAGGGATTGATCACCTGATATTCCATATACCGATGGACCTGCGGTATAACTCTCGATAACCGGTAGCGAGCTCGCAAGCGGCGTGTTATCCGATGCGATCGGATCGGCGCTGGTTTCACTCAGTGCAAACAACTGCCAGCCGGTGTCGCCGGTCGCCAGGAGTTCGGGCCGGCCGTCCCCATCAAAATCCTGAATGACAATATCGCTGATGTGCGCCAGCTCCGCCGCCAGCTCGAAAGAAACCCACTCACCGGATTCACTTACCCACTTTTTCAACACACCGCTATTTGTCAGTGCATAGATCTCGACCTGGCCATTCGCGTCTGCATCCGCTATTGCCGCGGCAGTCAATGGCTCCATTCTGAACGAATCAAAACCCGCTGCTACCCGGTACTCCCAGAGACGGTCGTTGAAATACACGTCGTGCGGTGGTTTGCTTTGAATAACAATGATGTCTGTGTCGCGATCCTGATCGAGATCGTTTGCCAGTACCTGGATGCTGTCGCGATCACCACCGCCAATCCCCTGGTCGGCTGCCAGCATCCGAAAGCTTCCATCCCGATTGTTGTTGATCAGTTCGTTTGCACCGCCACGATTGACGATAAAAATATCGAGATCGCCATCGTGATCTGCGTCGAACAATGCTGTATCAGCGCATGAACTTTCCGAGTCATCAGCACCCGATGCGTCTGTAATGTCCGTCCAGACTCCTGCGGAGGATTGTCGCAGCAAGCTGTTTTTACCAATACGGCACAAGTACACGTCGAGCAAACCGTCATTGTCGATGTCACCCCAGGCTGCCGCGGCAATATTGCCAATACCGGTCAGCGGGTGGTCGGGCCGGGCCTGGTAGCGTCCGTCTTGCTGTAACAAAACCAAACTGCTGCCATCACTGTCACTGATGAAAAGGTCCTGATCACCATCATTGTCGATCTCGGCGGTTGTCATCGTCGGTGCGACGGCCTCTATTTCAACGCCGGCGGCAGATGCTGGCTCAAATATCGGCCCATCGGGCTGATCCGCCAACGGCAGCGCTTCGGCGCCCACCGCCAGCGCCTCGGCTTTTGGCCCCATGCGCGTGTATTTGAATTCCGCCAGTCGCGCTCGCGGGTTGTCCTTGAACCTTTCGTAATCCGCCAACATGGCCCGCGCCTCGTCAATGCGCTTCAACCGCCGCAGCGCCAGTGCAGCGCCGTAGTACGCGCTGCGCAGATAAGCGTCCGCAGCGATCGCTTTTTCGTACCAGCTCAGCGCATCCTCGAGATCGCCCTGCTGCACAAGAGCCTGAGCAAGGTAATACGCCGCATAGGCATCAGCAGGATCGTCTTGGGCAACCTTGTTGAAATGATTGAACGCGGTATCGATTTCTCCAACGTATAACCGCAACAAACCACTGGTGTATTGAGCGCGCAAATGACTCGGATCGTCCTGCAAGACACCGGTGAGTATGTCCAGCGCAACCAACTCGTCGTTTTCCTGCTGGCGATTCAAAGTTGCAATCGCCAGGTTCACTTTCGCATCAGCCCAACCAGGTTGTGCGGCGACCACTTTTTCAAACTCCTGGTGCGCGCTTTCATAATCAAAGCGCCCCATCAGCGCTACACCGCGGTTGTTTGTTTCCACGCTCTCATCATCAAATTCAACCATGGAGTCTGCTGATGCAGGTTGCTCCTTGTCACTACAGGATGCCAGGCACAGCACCGCCCAAAAAAACAGCACCATCCATCTTTTTTTCACTACAAGCGAGTCCATTATTTTGATTTTCCGAGTTTGTTTTTTGCCTTTTTTATACGCGTGTTCAGCGATTCAATATCGATACGGGAATCCCCGGAGGCATCAAGCCATTCCTGGTTCATATAATCATGCGCACTACTGCGAAGATGCGCCCGCATATCGTGACCGCGGCGTCTCTCCCGCTCGTGGCGCAGTTGCGCAATATTGATGGGTGCCACCACGACTTTTTCGCCGGGGCCCGGATCCACCTGGGCCAGAATGCGACCATCGTAATCGACCACCATGCTACCACCGGGCCAGCTAAACGGCGGGTAGTGCTCAAAGCTGGCACCCTGGTTGGCGGCAATAACATATACCGTGTTCTCCAGCGCACGGGTCCGGTTCACCAGTGTCCACCAGTCGGTGGGTTGGGCCGTACCCCAGGGATCCATATAGGCCGATATGCGAATAATGACTTCAGCGCCGTTGAAAGCAATCTGCCGGATCGTCTCGGGGAACAGCCAGTCATAGCAAGTTGCCACACCAAGCTTGCCCAGCTCGGTATCCACAACCGGGAATAGTTCGTCCGGGTAGTCAGCGATATCGTGCGGGCTGGTGTGCAGCTCCCATGGAATCCAGGGGTTTACTTTGCGGTATTTTGAAAGAATACCGCCGGGGCCAATCAAAACAGTCGTGTTGAACACCGCATCCGGGTAATCGGCGTCGGATTCCAGAAACGACCCGGTCTGGATATAGCAGCCATATTTTTTTGCGAGCTTTTCATACTGATCGGTATATTCGTTTGGCACCGGTACGGCCAGGTGTTCACGAAGACCTTCTATAGTTTTGTATGCGGGCGGGGTATGCGCAAATTCGGGAAACACCAGCAACCTGACATCAAAAACCGGTTCATAGCCCGTTATCGTCTGCTCGATGATCTCGCTCATGCGGCGCACACGATCGGGGATCTCGCTGCGATCAGCGGGGCTGGGAAAGTCGGTCTGGCAAGCTGCCGCGTAATAAAGATCAGACATGTCCGACCGCAGATCAGTCGACGTTCTTGAGCGAATTGACAAAGCAGTTGAATGCAATCGCAATTCGCACACCCTCTCCATAAAAAGGGTGCACTGCGTGCAACAACCAGCTTGGAAATACCAGGATCATGCCCGGCGCCGGTTTACCATAGAAGCAATCGCCAAAATCAAAGCCTGCAGTGCGTATGCCGGAAGTCACGCCGCGCGGGTCACGAAACTCGATAATCCCGCTCATGGGGTACTTTGGATCCGGCTCGCCCGTCGCCGCATAGTAAACACCGGACCAGTGGCAGTCGGGGTGAGAATGCGCCACATTGTAACTGAGGTGCCGGTTGATATTGACCCAGGATTTGATTGTGTAATCCGCCTCTATTTTCTTCTTGCCGCCAGACAGCGCCATCATCCCGGTCAACGCCTCGTTTATTCTTACTTTCAGACCCTCGATCTCGGGTTCCGGCCAGTCCAGCAAGTCCTCTTCGGATCTCCAGCCGCTGATATTGCTGGCACGCAAACCCTTGTGAAATTCG
>CBDUSC010000274.1:0-3364 GCA_965369735.1 uncultured bacterium | reverse complement strand
ACATCAAGCAAGTTGGGCTCTCCGGGGTTTTGACCAATATTGGTACGCCTGATCGCCACCGTTACGATTTCCGCGCCGCTCTCACGGATCGCCTCGTGGGTCTCGTTGAAGTCCTTGTATTTGCCGGTGCCTACCAGCAGCCGCGAGCGATAACTTCGGCCGGCAACTATGAGTTGATCGCCGTCATCTTTCATTTGTTCCAGTGCAGTATTCATATTTACTTCTTTTTTAGCCGCCACCGACCGCGTGGACAATCTCGATGCGATCGCCATCACTCAGAGTATGGTCCATATGTTGGCTGCGCGGCAGTATTTCACCATTCAACTCCACGGCGACGCGGCGCCCCACGAGTTCCAGCAGCTCAACAAGCTGGCTCGCGGTTAGCCCGTCATTCACAATACGCTGCTCGCCATTGACTTCTATTTGCATCAGATTCGTCCGTTGCGGGATCGGGCATTTTACACCAGCGCCAAAAGGAATTATTGGCTCAAAAGTTCACTATACTGGTAGACAGATGGTGGCGTAGCCTCATGATCTGGTTGCGGCGACTGACAAAAACGGGTGACAAATACTTATTCAGTGACTCATTGACGCAACGTATAACTAATAACAACGGTACTGGCGATAAGAAAACCGGTCGCAATGGCCAAAGGAACGAATATATGGGCTACTCGGAATCGGCCGAAGCAACCCAGGAGAGCTTTCAGGATATCGAGACCCGGCCGGAGCCCTCTCAATCAACGCGGGAACCGGTGCGCAATGGCACGCCGGCTATTCCTGATTATTTGCAAAAAACATACCGCTGGGCCTACCTCGACCCGCGCAATGTGAAGTACCTCGACCACGAACTGGTTGTCAAAACCATTCTCTGGCGCCAGCATCGTCATCTTGAGCAGGTTGCGTTTGCTGAAATCGAGCCGGGTCAGCATGTACTGCAATCGGCTTGTGTTTACGGTAATTTTTCGCCAGCGCTCGCCGAACACATCGGTCCTGAAGGTCGGCTGGAGATCGTCGATGTTGCCGAGGTTCAGGTGGAAAACTGCCGGCGCAAGCTGGCTGAGTACAAACATGCCATCGTGCACCATCAAGACGTTTTGCATTTCCGTGGTGAGCACTTCGATACGGTGTGTTGTTATTTCCTGATGCATGAATTGCCGGATGACTATAAGCACGGAGTAGCGACTGCGCTCCTCGACAGTGTTCGACCGGGTGGCAAGGTGGTGTTTGTCGACTATCACAAACCGCATTGGGCGCACCCGCTCAAGATTGTAACCAGCCTGGTTTTCGATACGCTGGAGCCCTATGCAAAGGGCCTTTGGCGCAAGGAGATTGCGGCGTACGCCGGCTATGACCCACGTTTTACGTGGCAAAAAGAAACATACTTCGGTGGCTTGTATCAGAAAGTGGTCGCCACGCATAAAGAGTCATAGTGACGAGGCCTTTGATGGCTTGATGGAAACAATCAATACAGATGTCGCAATTATCGGTGCCGGTGGTGCCGGTTTGCGCGCGGCCATTGCAGTTGCAGAAGCAGATCCGTCCCTGAAAGTTGCGTTGATATCCAAGGTGTACCCGATGCGCAGTCACACGGTTGCTGCCGAGGGCGGTGCCGCCGGGGTCATCAAGGACAACGACAGTTTTGATCATCACTTTCACGATACGGTTTCCGGTGGCGACTGGCTTTGCGATCAGGACGCAGTCGACTTGTTTGTTCACGAAGCGCCGCGAGAGCTGACGCGCATCGAGCACTGGGGTTGTCCGTGGAGTCGCGAGCCGGATGGTCATGTTGCGGTCCGGCCCTTTGGCGGTATGAAAGTAGAACGTACCTGGTATGCAGCGGACAAAACCGGTTTTCATTTATTGCACACACTGTTCCAGACCTCGCTGAAATATCCGACGATTGAACGTTTTGACGAGTATTTTTCGACCGATCTGGTTGTGGTTGATAACTGTTGTCATGGCGTCACTGCGATCGAAATGCGCACGGGCCAGCTTCGCTTTTTCCGGGCGAAGTCCATAATTATTGCAACCGGTGGCGCAGGCCGGGTGTTCCCGTTTACCACCAATGGTGCGATCAAGACGGGCGATGGCATGGCGATGGCCTACCGGGCCGGTGTGCCGCTCAAGGACATGGAGTTTGTGCAGTATCACCCGACCGGGCTGCCCGGTACCGGCATACTGATCACCGAAGGATCGCGCGGCGAAGGCGGAATCCTGGTCAACAAGGACGGCTATCGATATCTGCAGGATTACAATCTCGGCCCGCCCGATCCCTGGCCACGCAAAAAGGCAATGGAGCTCGGCCCACGGGACCGGCTGAGCCAGGCGTTTTGGCATGAGCAGAAAAAAGGTCGCACCATCAGTACCGACTACGGCGATGTGGTGCACCTGGATCTGCGGCACCTCGGTGAGGCAAAGATCAACGAGCGTCTGCCGATGGTGCGGGAGTTGAGCCAGAGTTCTGTCGGCGTCGACCCGGTCCGCGAGCCCATCCCGGTCCGACCAGTGGTGCATTACACGATGGGTGGCATCGACACGGATATCGATGCCGCGACCAGTGTTGATGGTCTGTACGCCGCAGGCGAATGTGCCTGCGTCAGCATCAACGGTGCGAATCGCCTGGGATCCAATTCACTCACTGAACTCCTGGTATTCGGTGCGCGCGCCGGGCATGGTGCCGCCGACTTTGCGAAGCAAAGCCATGCCGGTTCGGCCGAACAGGATATTCAGACCGTGGCTGGCGCCGCCGAAGACCGCGTGCTGGAGCTGTTCCGCCGCAGCGATGGTACCGAAAGCATCTCAGGTCTCCGGCGGGAGATGAATGAAGCAATGGAAGCCGGCGCCGGTATTTACCGCAGCGAAGATTTATTGCAGACCTGCACAGGTAAAATGCACGAGATTCGCGAGCGCTACAAAGAAGTATTACTGACCGACAAAAGTAATGTCTTCAATACCGATCTGATCGAAGCGCTGGAACTCGGCTCGATGATCGATGTGGCCAGCGCGATGGCTTGCTCGGCATTGCAGCGCACGGAGTCCCGGGGATCGCATCAGCGACTCGACTACCCGGATAGAAACGACGAGGATTTTCTCAAGCACTCTCTTGCCCGGTATTCACTTGCGGATATGCCGTCCGTCGAATACTGCGATGTCGTTATCACGCGTTCGCAACCGGCCAAGAGGGTGTACGGAGGCGCGCAGGAATGATCGAACGAACCATCGATCTGGAAATATTGCGCTATGACCCGGAGCAGGATGACGCGCCGCAGTTTCAGACCTATACGGTGCCGTACCACGAAGACTGGGTGGTTCTGGATGCCATCAATTACGTCAAGGATGAACTGGATCGTACGCTGAGCTATCG
>CBDUSC010000273.1:0-3388 GCA_965369735.1 uncultured bacterium | reverse complement strand
CATGTGCACTTCTCGCACATTCTTGCCACGTGTGCCTTCAACGCCGGTAACCATCTTCGCGCTTCGCGCAAGCGGAAGACTGAAATTACCGAGACCGCAAAACAGATCAAGCACCGTATCGCTGTTTTCAAGATGCAGCAAATCAATTGCCAGCCGCACCATGCGCTGGTTGATTTCCCCGTTGACTTGCAAAAAGTCTGTTGGCTTGAATTCCAGCGTTACATCAAATGCATCGATGCGATAAACCAGCGGTTCGCCCCCGGGATCCAGCGGCCGCACCGTATCCAGCCCCTTGGTTTGCAAGAATATCTGTACATCATGATCTACTGAAAACGACCGCAAAAGCCTCATGTCATGATCATCGGGCGGATCCAGCACACGAAATACCAGCGCAACCGCATTGTCGGCGATCGCAACCTCTATCTGTGGCAACCTGCGGGAAATCGACATATCCCAGATGAGTTCGGACAATGCTTCCAGCATGGATCCCACCGGCGGCGCCAGCGTCAGGCAGCGTGTCATGTTTGCAATGTACGGTTTGTTGGTCTCGCGAAAACCAACCAGCACCCGGCCTTTTTTATCCACGCGCTTGACCCCCAGCCTGGCGCGTCTTCTATAGCCGAACGGCTGACCGGTCAGAGGCGGGAGCCAGGACACTGGCGACACACCACCGATGCGTTGCAGTTGATCGCTCAGAACGCCCTGCTTGAACTCGATTTGCTTTGCAGCATCCAGATGCTGCAGGGTACAGCCACCACACACACCAAAAAACTCGCACGCCGGTTCCACGCGGTCGGCGGATGGACTCACAACCTCTGTAACGACGCCTTCATCGAATGTGCGTTTTTTGCGAGTCCGTCTGTACCTGACAGTCTCGCCCGGCAATGCACCGGCAATAAATATGGTTTTGCCGGGGTTGCCGTCACGATCCAATATCTTTGCAACACCGCGGCCTTCCTGGCTGAAGTCATTGATGGTTACCAGATCACCAACCTGATCACGCACTTGATCACTGGCGGTATCAATCTGTGTTCGGTTCATTCCGGCCAGGCCTCGAGGAATTCCTTGAAATGATTCTTTTCAGTTTTGCGCTTGTTGTCACCCTGGGTATCGTCTATAGATTGCCGCAGGGTTTCGCGCACCAACTGCAACTCATCCGCGTATTCTTTATTATTGACTCTGCCGCGCATTAGTTCGAAGCGCAAAAATATCAGGTAGGTATTCAAAGCATCGGTTTCACAATAATTCCGAATGCCGGATATGTCGCCCGCGCACCAGGCATCCCAGACTTTGGCGCCGCTCATGCCAAGCTTGCCCGGAAATCCAAGCATGACAGCTATCTCATCCAGCGGTGCCCTGGCGCGATTCTGAAACGACGCCAGTACATCCATGAGATCCACATGGCGCCAGTGAAAGCGGCTTTGGTAGTTATTCCAGCGAAAGCTCTGGTCGTCATCACCCGACTCCCAGTAGCGGCTTGCGGTGATCCCGTGTTTCATCGCACGATAATTCAGCACGGGAAGATCGAAACCTGATCCGTTCCAGGACACCAGATCCGGTGTAAACCGGTCGATGCCGTCAAAAAAACGACTGACGATTTCTTTTTCGTCCGAACTTTCCTCGCCAAGACTCCACACCCTGAACCCGTCACGGCTGCGCATTGCTATTGAAATAGCCGCTACGCGATGCTGGTGCAAAGGCAAAAACTCCCGGCCGGTCTTTTCCATTTGCCTGTTGAACATGACCTGCGCAATGTCTTCATCACTCAGGCCATCCAGATCATACAAACGACTTCCCAGCGCAGTATCCGGTATGGTTTCGATATCGAATGCAAAGCAATGCAACATTTACACGCCACCCTTTAGCAAGACCGCCACTGCAAAAACCAGCCCGGCTTCATCAGTCAGACTGATATGCCCGTCACCAATGCCAAGTTCGCGACATCTTTTCAACCCACGGTCGGAAAATATGATTTCGGGTTTCCCCCAGCTATTTTGCACAACGCCTACGTCGCGTATCCACATGCCATGCGAAAAACCGGTACCCATCGCTTTTACAACCGCCTCCTTGGCTGCAAAGCGCATCGCCAGAAAACGGGTTTTGCGTTCATATTTTTTTATCGCCTCCAGTTCAGCGGGTAACAGCAGACGTTCGACAAACCGATCGCCAAATCGTTTGTATACCGCCGCAACCCGGTCGATCTTTACGATATCTGTGCCAATACCGTATATCACGACCCGCGAGCTTCCATCATCAGGCGCTTCATTTCCGAGACCGCAGCCGGGAATCCGTCGAATACCGCGCGCGCGACAATGGCATGCCCAATATTCAGTTCGATTATCTCGGGTATCGCTGCAATAGCGTGTACGTTTTCATAATGCAGGCCATGACCTGCATTGACGATTAATTCCTTGCCATGTGCGGCGCGCGCAGCATCGTAAACACGAGCCAGCTCTTTATCCTGCTCATCGCCTTTCTCATTATTCAGGGCCGCCGCAAAGGCACCCGTATGCAGTTCGACCACCGGTGCATTGACCGTGATCGCCGCATCGACTTGCACCGGGTCGGGGTCAATAAACAACGACACGCGGATGCCTGCCTGAGTCAGACGAGCCACCGCGTCCGCGACATGTTCAATATTTTCCGCAACATCAAGACCACCCTCGGTCGTAAGTTCCTCGCGCCGCTCGGGCACCAGGCAACAGTCGGCCGGTCTGATTCGACAGGCAATGGACAACATCTCATCCGTTGCGGCCAGTTCAAGATTCATATGTGTTGCAATCGAATCGGCAATTCTGACCACGTCATGGTCCTGGATATGGCGCCGGTCTTCGCGAAGATGAAGCGTGATACTGTCGGCCCCCGCCTGCTCCGCCAGCAAGGCCGCCTGCAACGGGTCCGGGTAATCGGTACCGCGGGCCTGGCGCAGAGTGGCCACGTGATCGATATTCACACCGAGGGAAATACTAGCCATGCACCTTTTTCTCTTGTGGCTCGTGCCTATTGACGCAGACGGTGAAGTATCTCACGGCTCTTCAGTGGCCGACCAGCCAGGTAGTGATCCAGGATAACGGTCAACAGGCGCCGGGCGTCTCGCGTGCACTCCGGCTCATCGAGTTTCTCATCTGCCAGTGCAAGCAGGCTTTGGCCACGGAACAGCAACCTGCCATCATCTGATTTTTCACTGACACCATTCGTTTTTACCGCAACGGGTCCGTGCTCGACGCGGTATTCATACCAGCGATCCGGTTGCAGGCGCCGGTCTGAATCGATTTCGTGATTGAGGCTCAAGCCGTAGCCCATGGTTTCGAGCAACCGTTTTTCAAATATTCGCAATACTGGAGCCGGCGCGGCATCATCGGCCAACCCGGCCAGCGCCCAGGCATAA
>CBDUSC010000272.1:0-3390 GCA_965369735.1 uncultured bacterium | reverse complement strand
CGGTTTTCCAGACTCGTCCGTCGGTATGTGAAACTGGTCCCGGAATCGTGCCAGCGGATCCTCTGCATCCAGTTTATGAACAAATTCCAGACCGGGTGAAAAGGCCATCAGCTCACCTGTGGATACAAAAGTGGGCGGCTGGGTGCAGCATCCGCTTCAAAAGGCGCAATCTGGAGATTCAAAAGATACATGCCGTCAGCAACATCGTCCTTCACGTAAACCATCTCCGTTATTGTTGCACCGGCGCGCTGCGCCTGCGAGATGTCGCGGCTGCCCGCGGGCAGACCCCAGAAGATCCGGTGCGCGGTCAAATGACCATCATCATGCATGCGATCGAGGGTTGGCGTGTCGACCAGCAAATGGCTGATGCCCATATCAACGATTGCATGCATGGCTTCCGCTGTGAAAAAAGGCGGTTCGCACCCGGGCCCATAGTGTTTTTCCAGCTTGTCAGAACCGTTTGGTCTGGTACGAACAATAAGCGCCGGGACTGTGCTCTCGCCGATATTCGTAAGCGCGGCATCCAGCGCAGCCCGGGTCAGCAGACTATCTCCGTTTTGCGGTGCGGGTTTACTGGTTTCATCGCTGTCCTGTGCGCGCGTGGTATCCAGGGTCACCAGTCGCGCAGGAAGCAAGGTGTCTTGCAGCACATCGCGTACCGATACGCGATCATCCGTCACATGACCGACGCATTCGGTGTGGGTGCCGTTGCAATGAGGTGTCAAGGTGTATTGCTCACAATTGCAGCTGCCTCCATCGCGGGTATCGCCGATAAAGTCGCCGGCTATCAACGCGTTACCTACCGCGTGTGGTGCATCAAAGTGATTGGGTTGCACATCATCAAATCGCAGGGGGATCGACAGGTCAATTGCATTTCCCGTATCGAAAACAATGCCCTCGCCATCATCGATTTGTACCGTCAGGTATGCCATGCAAGATTCGTCCCTTATTCGAACAAGGATTTTTCCAGCGCCAGCCAGTCCAGCGCTGATCCGTGCAGCAGGCGAGCGGTGGTTTGATCGCCGAGTTGCATGGACTCGATCAGTTCGCCGGGCACCTGCTCGCCAAGCGGGAAGGGATAATCACTACCCATGGCAATGCAGTGCGCGCCCATCAGTTCGATCATGTATTTCAGCATGGGTGCATCGTGTACCAGGGCATCAACAAAAAACTTGCCGAGATAGTCACGCGGGTTGACCGCGTTATCAACAGCACACAAATCAGGTCTAACGTGAAAACCGTGTTCGATGCGGCCGATGGTAGCGGGGAATGCGCCGCCGCCATGGGCAAACGCGACCCGCAGCCTGGGCAAGCGCTCAAAAACACCACCAAAAATCATTGAGCAGATTGACAAAGAGGTCTCAGCCGGCATCCCCACCAGCCAGGGCAACCAGTAGCGTGACATGCGGCTGCGCCCCAGCATTTCCCACGGGTGTACAAATATTGCCGCCCCCAGATCCTGCGCTGCCTCCAGCACCGGGAATATTTTTTCGTCATCCAGGTTCCAGCCGTTGACATGCGATCCGATCTGAATACCCGCAAGACCGCAATCGTGTATGCAGCGCTCGAGTTCCTTTATGGCCAGCTCTGTGTGCTGCATTGGTACTGTGCCCAGGCCGATAAATCGCTTTGGGAACTCATTTACAAGACCGGCAATATGGTCGTTCAATAATCGCGCCAGATCATAAGTATCTTCCGGTTTTGCCCAGTAGCTGAACATTACCGGTACGGTGGACAAAACCTGTACATCGACGCCATGCTGATTGCAATCGCTGATCCTGTCATTCGGATCCCAGCAGTTGGCCGCGATTTCGCGAAATGTTTTTCCATCGAGCGTCATGCGTGCGCAGCCAGGGCCATGGTGCTCGAGCTGTACAAAACCACCGTAACCGTAGCGCTCTTTCAGATTCGGCCAGTTCTCTGGCAAAACGTGAGTATGAATATCGATCTTTAACATACGCGGGACAAATCAGGGTTTTTCCATGACCGCACCGCATTTGTCACACCTGCGGTTTTCAATATCGTCAAAAAATCGTTCAAATATGGGTGGAAGCTGCGTCACGATGTTTTCAAGCGGGAAATACTCTTCGAACAGTTTGTGATTGCAGCTCTCGCAAAACCACATGAACCCATCCTGTTCACCGGGTAGTCTTTGTCTCTCAATCACCAGGCCAACTGTATTCTCAAATCGTTGCGGGGAATGCGGCATGCGCGGCGGCAAAAGGAAAATTTCGCCCTCGCGTATTGGGATATCAACCGGTTTTCCGTCCTGCATGGTTTTTAGCAGCATGTCACCTTCGATCTGGTAAAAAAATTCTTCACCTTCGTCATAGTGATAATCTTTTCGCGAGTTTGGTCCACCGACAACCATGACAATGAACTCAGCATCTTCAAATACCAGCTTGTTGCAGACCGGTGGTTTGAGCTGCTCGCGGTTGTCATCAATCCATTGCCTGAAATTGAATGCCTTTAATTCGCTCATATCAGGATTCTCCCGCATCGTTCACGACAGCGATGCATTTCAATTCTATGGCAATCGGTGTCGGCAGGGCAGTGACCTCAACGGTAGTCCTGCACGGCTGGTTTTTCTCAAAATACTCCGCATAAATCCGATTGAAGGTCGCGAAATCATTTTTCATGTTGGTCAAAAACACTGTCACATCAACCAGTTGATCCCAGGACAATCCGGCATCTTCAAGTATGGCTGCAACGTTTCGAAACACGGAGTGGCATTGCGTTTCGATATCGTAGTCTGTGATCTGGCCATTTTCATCCAGCGTGACGCCGGGAATTTCCTGTTTTCCGCGCTCGCGTGGCCCAACCCCGGACAAAAACAACAGATTTCCAACCCGTCGCGCATGGGGGTAAGCGCCTACGGGCTCGGGCGCTCTTTTTGACTCGATTTTCATGAGCCGTCCTTTTTGTAAGCAATGCACACGTTTTTTGGCTCAGTAAAAAATCGCATGGCTTCGAATCCACCCTCGCGTCCAACGCCGCTGTGCTTCATGCCACCCATCGGCGTGCGCAAATCGCGCATCAGCCAGGTATTGATCCAGATCAGACCGCTTTGCAGATTGTTGGCGATGCGATGGCATCGTGTGACATCGTTGCACCATACCGACGCAGCCAGGCCATATTGTGTGCCGTTCGCGATGGCTACTGCTTCGTCTTCGCTTTCAAATGGTATGATCGTGGCGACCGGTCCAAAAATTTCTTCCTGGTTTGTGCGGCAATCAGGGCCAAGCCCGTCGATGACGGTTGGCGCGATAAACCAGCCGTCACGGCAGCGCTCGCTATCGACAATGACGCGTTGGCCACCGCACAGGATATTGCCGCCTTCCGCGCGCGCGATATCGATGCAAGCCAGAACCTTGTTCATATGCGCTTCGG